>JBPCLX010000044.1:0-3781 GCA_051002815.1 Gemmatimonadaceae bacterium | reverse complement strand
CGGGAAGCTCCACGTTCGAGGAGGTGGCGCAGCGCGAGTCGATCGATACCCTGTCGGCCAACGCCGGAGGGTCGCTGGGCACCCAGCCAGCTGGCCGGTTCGTGCCCGAGTTCGAGGAGGTGGTGCGGTCACTGCCGATCGGTGAGCTGTCCGAGCCGGTACAGACGCAGTTCGGCGTGCACATTCTCAGGGTCGATGAGCGGACGGCTGACTCCGTAACCGCGCGTCACATCCTGATCCCGTACCGCCAGAGCGATTCGACCGCGGCTGCTGTCGACCGGCGCGCCGACGAACTGGCGCGAATCGAACAGTCCACGATTCCCGCCGAGTTCGATTCCGCCGCGAAGGCAATGAATCTGGAAATTGGCCAGGCGGTGGCGATCGATGGTGAGCCGCTCGTCTGGAACGGTCGTTATGTGCCGGACATCGGCGCATGGGCGTTCCGGAGCGCCGAGCCGAAGCAGATCAGCAGCCTGGTAGCCGGTGAGGATGCGTACTACCTGGCGAGACTGGACTCGCTCACGCTAGGCGGCCGGCCTACGATCGACGCCGTGCGCGACGACATCCGCCGCCAACTCATTCGCGACAAGAAGGTGCAGGCGCTGGTGCCGCGCGCCAAGGCGATCTCCGATGCGGTGGCCCGCGGTGCCACCCTCGAAGCCGCGGCTCGCCAGGCCGGCGTCGAGGTGCAGCAGACGCCTGCGTTCACGCGCGCCATGCCGGTACCCGGACTCGGGCAGTTCACCAGGGCGATCGGTGCGGCGTTCGGTCTGCCGGTCGGAGCAGTGAGCGAGCCTATCGCTACTAACAACGGAGTCTTCGTGATCCGCGTCGACAGGCGCGCGCAGGCTGATCGGACGGCGTGGGAGCAGCAGGCGGCGGTTCAGCGCGCCGGCCTGACGCAGCAGATGCGCGAGCAGCGGGTGCAGCAGTTCATGGCCAACCTGCGGCAGAATGCGACGATCCGGGATCTGCGTCGTGAGACGTTGTATCAAACGGTGCAGGAAGCCTAGGGCTAGGGACCACCCCGTCGTCATCCCGGCGAAAGCCGGGATCCAGACCGGCATCCGCGACAGGCATTCACACCGCCACGAAGTCACTGGATTCCGGCTTTCGCCGGAATGACGGGTGGATGGATCCGGCTGAGCCCGTTGTCAGCCGATGAGCCGCTTGGGATCGGGCCGGGGGGCTTCGTCCTTTTCGCGCTCGCGCTGGGCCACCGTTTCGTCGCCGGGACGGACGCGATCCGTGGTTTCCGGTTCGCGGATCGAGCGCTCCACCTCGCTGATGCTCTTCTTGAACTCCCGGATCCCCTTGCCGAACGAGCCAGCGATCTCCGGGATGCGTCGCGCCCCGAAGAACAGCAGGATGATCAACAGGATGATCAGGATTTCGGTCATACCCAGACTTCCGATCATCCGACCCTCCTAGAAAAGTGAACGCGCAATGAGATATGCAATAAGAACACCAACCAAACTCAACAGCGATACATCCAGCGCTACAGGACCTATCGCAAACTTAATGATCACGAGGTCGACGGCCAACGGGCCGAGCGCGGGGGTGACTCCGGTGGTCAGGAACTCCTTTACCGCGCCTGCGGGAAGGAATTGCCGGCTGATCGCGGTCAGGAAGCCACCGACGATGAAGCCGATGGCAAGGACCACAAGGTGAAACACCGGCCGATGCTTCGAGGATCCTCGCGCCATTCAGTTGCTCCGGTCCACCGCGTAGGCAATCGCATCGTGCAAAGAGACGAGCACCGGGGAATCCGGCAGCCCGTCGAGCGCTTCCTCCGCACCCGCCGCATATTCCGCGGCGCGGCGGCGCGCGAAGTCAATGCCGCCTTCTTCGCGCACGATCTCCGTGACGCGAGCAATCTGGTCGTCGCCGGGTTCGGCTGTGCGGAAAAGGTCGTCGACATCGCGCCTTGCAGCCGCCGACATCGATCGCAGCGCGACGATGAGCGGCAGCGTGACCTTGTGCTCCTTGAGATCGGCGCCGGCAGGTTTGCCGGTCTGCGCTTCGGTCGCCATGTAGTCGAGAATGTCGTCGGCGACCTGGAACCCCATGCCCAGGCTCATGCCGTAGCGCGCCAGTGCCTGACGATGACGCGGCGCGCCGGAAAGCGAACCCAGCTCGCACGCGGCCGAAAGCAGTGACGCCGTCTTGGCCCGAATCAGCGATTCGTAGTCATCCTCGGAGAACGCCAGCGCATCGAGCGATGTGAGCTGCCGCATCTCGCCGATCGTCATGGCGTTGGTAGCATCGGCGAGCACACGCAACATCTCGATGTCGCCGAGCCGGACCAGCTCGACCATCGCCCGCGAATAGAGAAAGTCGCCCATGATGACCGATACCTGATGGCTGAACAGCGCGTTCAGCGTCGGCATCCCCCGGCGCATCACCGAGTGATCGACCGAATCGTCATGCACCAGCGTCGCAAGGTGAACCAGCTCGATCGTAGCCGCCACCGTTTGCGCACGCGGCTCGGGACGCCCATCCACGGCGCTGCAGAGCAGAGTAAGCGTGGGGCGGAACATCTTCCCACGCATGTGGAGGAGATACGTGCCCATCTCCTCGAGCATCGGGAAATCGGCGACGGCAATCCGGGCCAGTTCGCTGGAGGCTTCGTCCAGCCGGTCCTGTACCGGCGCCTGAATGTCCCGAAGCGCCGGCGTTATGGCGCTGCGCGTGCGCAGAGCACCGCTCACCGGGCGCTCTGTGCGGTTGCGGCGAGCCGGTCGTTCACGTCGCGAAAGCGAATGTCCACACTGTAGACGCGCTCGTAATACGATCGCGCTTCGGAGTGCCGCCCGAGCGCCTCGCACGCGTTGCCGAGCATGTACAGGACGCCTATCAGCGTGTCGTCGCCGCGGCGGCCATCGGCCAGTGCGCGCGTCAGAAGCGTGGCGGCGACGGGAAAGTGACCTTTCTCGATGAAGCACTGCCCGAGCGCTTCGTACGTTTTCACCCTGTCGTCGGTGGAGCGGAGAGCCTTCTGGAACTCGGCGATCGCCTCGTCGATCAGCCCCATCTCTCGATAGGCGATTCCCAGATCGTAATGGCTCTGGAAATCCCCCTCGTCGACGTTGGCGGCCACACCTTCCTTGAACTTTTCGAGCATTTCGGCGAAGTCCGCCTGCGCCCCATCCGCCGGTTCGACGATTCCCTCGGCGACCATGCGGGTGGACTTCGGCTGATCGTCCTCCTCCATCCACGCGGCGAGGTCGACAAACTCCGAGGTCGCCGGCGTTTGCCAGGATGACGGACGAACCGCTTCCGCCGCCCTGGGCGTAGCCGGGCGTTTGGGCGCCTCGGTCTGGATCGGCGGCAGGGCCGGTGGCACGGCCGCCATCTCAGGGGGCGTCGGCGGGCGGTCGTAGGGTTCGCGTATCGTGTCGAGTGCCACGCGCGCGCGTGCGTCGTCAGGCGCGAGGCCGATCACTCGCTGATAGACGACGCGCGCCTTGGGCAGCTCTCCGCTTCGGACCAGCGAATCACCGAGCTCCAGATAGGCATCCACCAGGCGCGACCGCTCGCCCGTACGAAAGGCGAATTCGACCCGCTTCTGGTGGAAGCGGACGGAATCGGGCTCTACGTGGAGTATCTCGTTGGCGAGCGCGTACGCCTGTCCGAATGCGCCCATTCGCTCGAGCTCCCAGATGGCGGCTTCCAGCTCCGCGATCCCTTCGTCCCGCTGGCCGTCCTCGATCAGCGCCTCGCCAAGCCTGCGGTGCAGCTCGGGGTCGCCAGAATCGCCCTCCAGCCGGGCGCGCAGCTT
>JBPCLX010000043.1:0-14764 GCA_051002815.1 Gemmatimonadaceae bacterium | reverse complement strand
ATCAGGACGGCATACTGCGGTGGCTGCAGTCTCGAATCAGCAATGGGATTCTGGAAGCCATCAACAGTCTCATTCAGGCGGCCAAGGCGAAGGCGCGAGGCTATCGCTCAACCGACAACTTGATCGCGATGGCGTACCTCCTCGCTGGCAAACTGGACTTTCGACCGCTATCCACGTGAAACAGCGAGGAGCCAAAAAAAGAAACAACAAGCAAATGAACATGGAGGCACCGCGACGATCCTGCTCCCCACCGATTACGATCAGCCTCATCCGCCAAATCCGCCTCATCTGTCGCTCCCTCGACATTGATGTCCGAACGAAAGCTGCCGCTAACCGAACACGATTCCCCCACTACACACGCGCCAACGCCAGGCCCAGCGCCACCAGCGCGACCAGGAGCGCCAAACCGCCCAGCACCATAGCGACCATCGTCGGCGCTCGCGACCGCATTGCCGCCGCTTCCATCGCCTTCGTCATCGCTCGCTCAGGGCTGTCAGCATTTTCGGTGAACAGCGACTGTTGCATGGTCGACTTGGCGCCGGCGACCTCCGTGATCGCCCGCTCCAGGTGGCGCTGATGGATCTGCTTCGCCGCGTCAGGCCCGGGCTCCGCCGCCGCCGCGACTGCAGCCTTGAGTACGGCGTTCTTGATGTCGCCGCCGCTCACCTCGTATCGTTGCGCAAGCTCCTTGAAGTCCACGTCCGCGGCTAGCGGGGTTTTTTGCGGGTGGAACTGAACCCGCCAGATCTGCGCGCGCTCTTCCACTCCGGGCATCTCGAAGAGCACGTGGGTCCGAATCCGGCGCTCGAACGCCGGATCGAAGTTCGCGGCCAGATTCGTGGCGAAGATGACGACACCGTTGAACTGCTCCAGCTCGCGCAGCAGCACGTTCACAACAGTGTTCGCCTCACGTTGATAGGCCTGCTGCACCCCCACCGAGCGCCGGGCGGCTATCGCGTCGGCCTCGTCGAAGAAGAGCACCGCCCTTTGCTCCGCGGCCAGCCGAAACACTCCCGCCACGTTCTTCGGGGTCTCCCCCGCCCACATCGATTCCAGCTCCGAGTAGCGCACCACCAGCAGCTGCATGCCCAGCGCGTGCGCGATCGCCTCCGCACAAATCGTCTTTCCAGTACCCGGCGGACCGGCAAAGTTGAACACCAAGCCGAGCCCGGTGCTATGCCGCTCGCCAAGCCCCCACGTGCGGAAGATCAGGGCATGGCTGCGCACCTGCGAGAGCGCTTCGTCAAGCGCCTGTCGAGTGACGGGGGGCAGGATGACATCGGCGAGAGTCCGCTGCGGGGTGATCGTCTCCACCGCGCGTTTGGCGCCGAACCTTCCGGTGAACAGATCCAGCAAGGGAGAAGGCATGCTCCTCGGGGAAGCTCGATGGCACGAGGTGCGCGATTCGCACTCGCAGCAGGGTACGTGGCAGGCCGCGTGCCGAACTGGAATACGGCGCGGCAATGGCGGCAAGCGGAGCCGGCTCACCCCCTTTCGCAACGTTATAAGTGACGAGCGAGTACAGCATGCATCTTTGCCGCGCATCTAACTCTGGCCGCGCGGCTCCATTCCATCCCGATGTACCGCGACAAGTCGCGTGCTGGCCGACCTGCTTCCCGCCAAGGTTTCATGTCATTCCGCCGCCTCACCCTGGCACTTCAGCTTCTGGCTGTAGTAGCCGCATTACCCTTTGCTGCACCCGCCAACGCACAGCTGCCCGATACCAATCCCGCCAGTGCTCAGGCGGTGAATCCCCCCCGCGCGGACACCTCCAGCCCATCCCTCGCCGTCGCTCCGGCGACCGACAGCGCCCGTGCCGTGGAGGCTGGTGCGATGGGCGTTCGCGTATTCGAAGAGGTCTAATCGGGCCTCCTTCTTGCACCCCAGCGTTCGTATGGCGCCGCCGTTCAAAGGCGTCAGCTGTCAAACGCGTCAACACATTTGGAGCCAAAGACGATGAGATCACTCTTCGCCACCCTGGCGCTGGTCGCGGTAGTTGCTTCTTCCGCGGCGTGCTCTCGCCAAGTCGAAGTCGAAACCGGTGTACCACAGTCCGAGATGACGCTTTCCGTCACCAACAGCGCCTCACAAGCGGTGAACGTGTATGTCGTTTCGGGGGGCACGCCGATTTTCGTCGGTCAGGTTAGTCCCGGGCGCACTCAGAATCTGGCGGTGAACGGAGTCGCCGATGGATCGATCGTGACCCTCCGAGCCACGACTACTGATGGTGCAAACACGTATACCAGGGACAACGTGTCGCTCACCGGCACCTTCGCGTGGCAGGTGCCTTAACGCAGTTGCCGGGCGATAGCGCTGCCGATAGCTTGTCGGGGCTGGAGTCGATCTCCAGCCTCGTTTCGTATCTCGTTGCGACTACTTCCTTTCCCGCGACCGCCTGGCAGTCGTTCGCCGGTTGATGTATGCCCTGCAGTACGGGGCGGCCACCGGCGAGCTCTTCCAAGCGCGCTGCATGAGCCAGCTGGCGCGGGAGAAGGCTGACTTGGGAGACATAACTTGGTGCAGGGTTCCTCCACAGCGGGTGCGCCGTCAGGCGCGCCCCGCCCCGCGTCCGGGCGCCTTGGCATTCTCACCCCAGGGCTTGGCGCCGTTGCCACAACCTTCATTGCCGGCGTCGAATCGATCCGCCGCGGACTCTCCCAGCCGATCGGATCGCTCACCCAGATGGCGACGATACGCCTCGGCAAGCGCACCGAGAATCGCTCACCGCTCATCAAGGATTTCGTTCCACTCGCCTCGCTCGACGATCTCGTCTTCGGCGGCTGGGATCCGATTCCAGACGACGCCTATGCCGCGGCTCTGAATGCGGGGGTGCTCGAGGAGAAGCACCTCACGCCGCTCGAGGACTTTCTCACCAACATCAAGCCGATGCCGGCCGTGTTCGACAACAAATACGTGTCGCGCATCAACGGCACCAACGTGAAGAAGGGAAAGACCAAGCGGGACCTGGCCGAGCAGCTACGGCAGGACATCCGGGACTTCAAGGGGAACAACGGGTTGGACCGGCTCGTAATGGTATGGTGCGCCTCGACCGAAGTGTTCATCCGGCCGGGCCCGCAACACGCCACGATCGAGCAGTTCGAGAAGGCGATGGAACGGAGCGACGAGGCGATCGCGCCCTCGATGCTGTATGCGTACGCCGCTCTGATGGAGGGCGTGCCATTCTGCAACGGGGCGCCTAACCTTACCGTCGACCTGCCGGCGTTGCAGGAGCTGGCGATTCAGCGCGGGGTGCCGATCTCGGGCAAGGATTTCAAGACCGGGCAGACGTGGATGAAGACGATCATCGCCCCGGGGCTCAAGGCGCGAATGTTAGGCCTGCAGGGCTGGTATTCGACCAACATCCTGGGTAACCGGGATGGAGAGGTGCTCGACGATCCAGCGTCGTTCAAGACCAAGGAAGAGTCCAAGCTCTCGGTTCTGCACAACATTCTCCAGCCGGACATCTATCCCGCGCTGTACAAGGATTTTGCGCACGTCGTGCGGATCAACTACTACCCGCCGCGTGGCGACAACAAGGAAGGATGGGACAACATCGACATCATCGGATGGATGGGCTATCCGATGCAGATCAAGATCAACTTTCTCTGCCGCGATTCCATCCTCGCGGCACCGATCGTTCTCGACCTGGCGCTGTTCTCCGATTTTGCGCACCGGGCGGGGATGAAGGGGATTCAGGAATGGCTTTCATTCTATTACAAGAGTCCCATGGCCGCGCCGGGGCTCCAGCCGGAGCACGATCTGTTCATTCAGCAGACCAAGCTCAAGAACACGCTGCGGCACTTGATGGGAGAAGAGCAGATCACCCATCTCGGCCTGGAGTACTACCCGGCGTGAGACGGCTGGGGTGGCTGGCTGTGTTAGGCCTCGCGGCGCTGGTGGCCGGCTGCGGTCCCTCGGCCGACCAGGCTCCCGGTTTCAGGCAGCGGAGCGAGTCCTACACGTTCCGCGTCTCGTCGAACGTGTCGCCACCAGCGGCAAGGGAGCCGATCGAGTACACCGTCATCGTTCTCGATCGGCAGACGGGACAGCCGGTGGAGAACGGCGAGGGGCAGCTCTTTGCCCAGAACATTCAGGGCAAGCAGACGTACGATGGGCTCGCCCCGTCCCCCGAAGCGGGAACCTACAAGGCGACGGTGAGCTTCCTGCTTGCCGACCAGTGGGCAATTGGAATTCGCTTCCGTCGCGATTCGACTGCCCCGCTCGAGCGAATCGACTGGATGCAGGAAGTCGTCGGCGAGCGGAATCCCATTCAATAGCGCCATGCGACATTTCCATCGTACGCACCTCATGCCTGACGAGGTGATCGTAATCGCCGACGAATTCTTTCCCGCGCTCGGCTTGTCCATGACGGCCGCCGAAGAGCGGCGCCGGGCGTTCAACGGCCCGCTCGGCTCCGTCGAGCTGCGGCTGAGCTCCGAAGGTGGCCACTACACGCGCATCGACGCCGCCACGAACCAGACGGGGGAGAGCCGGCTCGACCGGAACGTGAAGCGGTTCTTCGTCATGGTGCACCGGGCAGCCGATCCGTCCCACGCCTTGCGCGCCGCGTATTGATGCCTGTGCGGACGGGGGCGAAACGGGCGGCGGGCAGGAAAAAGGGTGGGGCAACCGCACCGACACCGGCACGCCCATCGGATGCCCTTTCACGAGAGCAGCGTCTGGAACTGTATTACTGGATGCGCCTTACGAGGTCGCTCGAAGAGCGGCTGGTGAATCTGTATCGCCAGACCAAGGTCGTCGGCGGGCTGTTTCGTTCGTTAGGACAGGAAGCCGATGCGGTAGGTAGCGCGTTCGCGCTCGACCGTTCCAGGGGCGATGTGCTCTCGCCACTGATCCGGAATCTCGGCTCGATGCTCGTTCAGGGCGCCGAACCGGTGGAGATTCTGCGGCAGTACATGGCCAAGGCCGATTCGCCGACTCGCGGCCGCGAGCTCAACATCCATTTCGGGGATCTGGTGCGCGGCTTCGTCGGACAGATCTCCCACCTGGGAGACATGGTCCCGGTCATGGCGGGAGTAACGCTCACCTTCAAGTTGCGCGGTGAACCGCGGGTGGGGCTGGTTTACGTGGGCGATGGCGCCACCAGCAGCGGCGCGTTCCATGAAGGAATCAACTTCGCCGCCGTACAGCGTTGTCCCCTCGTCGTCATCGTGGAGAACAACGGCTACGCCTATTCCACGCCGCTCGATAGGCAGACGGCGGCGGCGCAGCTGATGGACAAGGCGATCGGTTATGGAATCCCCGGCGAGCGCGCCGACGGCAACGATGTGCTCGCGGTCTACGACGTGACCAGGGAGGCGGTCGACCGCGCGCGGTCCGGCGGCGGTGTGACGCTCATCGAGCTGATGACCTATCGCCGGAAGGGACATGCCGAGCACGACAACCAGTCGTACGTACCCGAGGGGGAGATCGACCGCTGGGCGGCGGCAAACGATCCGCTCGATCGCTACCTGGCGGTGCTGCGCAACGAGATGAGCGTAACCGACGATGAGCTGGCCGCCATGGATGAGCGGATCCGGCGCGAGCTGGACGTGGCGACCGATCTCGCCGAGCAGTCGCCCATGCCTGACGCCGAAGACGCGCTGACCGGCATCTACGCCGACCCGCCGCGTGTCCCTCCGCTCTGGTTCCGCGAGGAAGGGAGCGTGGTGCGCGACCACGAGCGCGCGCAGGGCTGGGGGACGTTCGATGGCTGAGATCACCTACCTCGAAGCCATTCGTCAGGCGTTGTTCGAGGAGATGGACCGCGATGCCAACGTATTCTGCCTCGGCGCAGACATTGGGGCGTATGGCGGCGCGTTCAAGGTCACTGACGGTCTGTTCGAGCGCTTTGGCGCAAATCGGGTGATCGACACGCCGGTCTCGGAGGCAGCCATCGTCGGTGCGGCGGCCGGCGCCGCGCACATGGGCATGCGCCCCGTCTGCGAGATGCAATTCATAGATTTCATCTCGTGCGCTTACGACATGCTCACCAACTACGTCGCCACTGCCCGCTATCGGGCCTTTCTTCCCTGTCCGATGGTCGTTCGCGGGCCGAGCGGCGGGTACGTGCGCGGCGGGCCGTTCCATTCGCAGAATCCGGAAGCCGCCTTTCTCCACACACCGGGGATCAAGATCGTCTATCCTGCCACGGCGAGCGACGCCAAGGGACTGCTCAAGGCGGCGATCCGCGATGAGGATCCGGTGCTCTTCTTCGAGCACAAGTACCTGTATCGGCGGGTGAAGGATGTAATGCCTGACGGGGATCACGTCGTGCCTATCGGCAAGGCGCGCATTGCGAGGGAGGGAAGGGATCTTTCGATCATCACCTACGCCGCAACCGTGTGGAAGGCACTCGACGCGGCGGAGCAGCTGGAAAAGGAGGACGGGCTCTCGGTGGAGGTAGTCGACCTGCGCTCGCTTCTGCCGATGGACGATGAAGCGATTACCGCTACGGTGAAGAAGACGCACCGCGCCCTCATCGTACACGAGGATACGCGCACTGGTGGCATAGCCGGAGAGATCACCGCGCGGCTCAACGAGCATGCGTTCGAGTGGCTCGATGCACCGGTGATGCGGGTGACGGCGGCCGACGTGCCGCTGCCTTACTCTCCACCACTCGAAGACTATGTACTTCCCCAGACCGCTGACATCGTGAAGGCGGCGCGGGTCCTTGCGGCCTACTAGCGGTGACCGATCCCTCGTCCGGCGCAGCCGAGTCCGCCGAACGCCCGCGGTATGGATGCATTGCGTTCGTATTCGCGTTCGCGGGCTTCTTTGGTGGGGGCATGATCGCGGCGGCCATCGCCAAGGTCGTCGGCCGCCTGCAACGATGCACACCTCCCGAAGGGTTCCCGGCCTGCGATCTGTGGAGTTACGTCCTGGTGGGAGCGTTGATTGGAGTAGTTACATTGCCAACAGTCACGATCTGGCGGGCCAGCCGAAGTGGGCCCGCCCCGAACCGCAAGAAGAGGAGCTGATCCGGTGGCTCGCGTAGACATCATCATGCCGCAGATGGGCGAGTCGATAGCCGAGGGAACGCTCTCGCGCTGGCTGAAGCAGGTCGGCGACGAAGTGAAGCGTGATGAGCCGATCTTCGAAATATCCACCGACAAGGTGGACGCGGAGATCCCCTCACCGTCCGCTGGAGTGCTCGCCGAGGTGCTGGTGAAGGAAGGGGAGACCGTTCCGGTGCAGACGGTGGTGGCGCGGCTGGAGAGCGACGTAGCTGCGTTCAAGTCCGGCGCCGCCGGAACCAAAGCCCCCGCTGCTGAAGCCGTGGAGCCTGCCGGTGCCACCGCGGGCGCCTCGTCTGGGGGCCCCCCCCCTACTTCAGAATCTAAGGCCGCTTCGCCAGTCGAGTCCCATCAATTCCCCGCGGTCAGTGCCGGTATAGCGCCGTCCCCGCCTGACAGTGACGGCAACAGCTTCGAAGACCGCGTGCGCACGCGCTCCTCTCCGCTGGTTCGCAAGATGGCCGCCGAGCATGGAATCGAGATCGGGGCGTTGCGCGGATCCGGGATCGCCGGACGCGTTACGAAAAAAGACCTCGTCGAGTACATCGAGTCCGGAACCTCGGCGCGTCCCGCGGCATCGGTGCAAGCGCCGGGCGGAGGAGGCGGGGCGGGGCACGGCCCAACGCCGGAGCCGTGGCCGGGCGATGTGGTGGAGCCGATGTCCAAGATGCGCGCGCTCATCAGCGACCACATGATCGCCTCGCGCCGCACCTCCGCGCATGTCACTTCGTTCTTCGAGGTGGATTTCACGCGAGTTGCCCGCATTCGCGCCAAACAACGCGCCGCGTTCGAGCAGCAGACAGGGCAGAAGCTCACCTACATGCCGTTCGTCATCAAATCCGTGGTGAGCGGGCTCAAGAAGTTTCCGATCCTGAATTCCTCGGTCGCCGGCAACAAGGTCATCTACCGCAAGCAGTTCAACATCGGCATAGCCGTCGCGCTGGACTGGGGGTTGATAGTGCCCGTGATCAAGGGTGCCGACAATCTCTCGCTAACCGGGCTCACCAAGGCGCTCAACGATCTCGCTGCTCGCGCCCGGTCCAAGCGGCTCGATCCGCGTGAGGTGCAGGAAGGCACGTTCACCATAACGAATTTCGGCGTCTTCGGATCGTTGATGGGTACGCCGATCATCAGCCAGCCGCAGGTCGCCATCCTCGGACTTGGCGTCATCGAAAAGCGGCCGAAGGTGATGACCGGCGCCGATGGCGAGGATACGATCGCGATTCGAACCTGCGCATACCTTTCGCTGTCGTTCGATCATCGGATCATCGACGGCGCGATCGCCGACCAGTTCCTCTCCTATGTGAAGCAGCAGATCGAGTCGTTTCCCGAGGGGGGAGTCTGAACGTGGGGCGCGCGCTTACGTCACAGCGATCGGTTGTGCTCGGTGCCGAGCGAGAGGCGTTCCTCAGCCGCTTGCGCGCCCGGCGCGACTACTATACTCAGGCGGGATGCAACTACTGGGTATTCGAGGAAAAGGACATGCAGGGCGCCTTCGTGGAATTCATCGAAGCGCCGGATCCCAAGAAATTGCGCGCCGCCATTGGCAAGGCGCCGGAGCGGGGTCCGGGCAGCGCCCGAATTTACGAGGAAATAGACCTTTAGATGCCGAAACGCACGATACGGGTGAACGGCGACGAATGGACCGTAACCCATTCAGGTAGAATCACGCAGTATGACCGCGACGAGTTCAGCCTGTTGTTCATTCGGGGTGAAGGGGCGGAGCGCGAAATTCGAGTCACGCGCTATTCGCCACAGGGCTCTCGGTGGCGTGAGCAGTCGCTGGCCGAGTTGAGCAATGAGCAGCTGGTGACGCTGTTCGAGTACTCGCAGCCCAGCTTCACGTCGCCCGAGGCGGGATACCGGGCGTGACCGCAAGCGCGCCAGGTACGACGGCGCGATGGGTCGACCTGCACGCGCACTCCACCGCTTCCGACGGAACACTCTCGCCGGCGGCGATGGTCGGCGCCGCGCACCTTGCAGGGTTGACCGCGCTTGCCCTGACCGACCACGACAGCATCGACGGAATCGCCGAGGCCGAATCGGCAGGTCGCGCGTTAGGTGTGGAGATCATCACCGGCGTCGAACTCAGCGCCTACGAAGGTTCGCGCGAGGTCCACATTCTCGGACTTCACCTTTCGGACCTTGCCGAGCTGGAACGGCATCTAACCGAGCTCCGATCGTCGCGGCGGACGCGAGCCCAGCGCATCGTCGAGCGGCTCGCGTCGCTCGGCGCGCCGGTCAGCCTCGATCGCGTGCTGGAGATCGCCGGACCGGGTGCGATCGGCCGGCCGCACATCGCGCAGGCACTCGTCGAAGGCGGCTACGTCAAGGACCGGCGTGAGGCGTTCGACCGGTTCCTCGGCGCGGGGCGGCCGGCCTTTTTCGCCAAGCAGCGCCTTACTATTTCCGAAGCCGTGCGGATCATTCATCAGGCGGGTGGGCTGGCGATTCTGGCTCACCCGGGACCGCATGGAACACGCGACCGCGTGCATCAGTTCATCCTGGCAGGGGGCGACGGGATCGAGGTCCGCCACCCGGGCCACACCGCCGAAGATACGGTGCGGCTCAAGGCGCTCGTCGACCATTACAGGCTGGTTCCGAGCGGCGGCAGCGACTGTCACGGGGCGATGGAGGGTCCGCGTGCGCTCGGCGGAATGCAGGTGCCTATCGATTGGCTCCAACAACAGGCAACGCGCGTTCGCGAGCGCGCCGAAAAGGGGATGGTGGCATGACCGAACCGCAGATGCCGGGCGTGGGATCGCCCGCGCCAGAGTTCACCGCCGAGTCGAGCGATGACCGCGCCTTGTCGCTGGCGGGCCTGCTCGAATCGGGGCCGGTGGTGTTGATCTTCTATCCGGCCAACGATACCGCTGGCTGAAACCGCCAACTCTCCGCCGTGCGCGATGAGATAGCGATGTTCGAGAAACATGGAGTGCAGCCCGTTGGCGTGAATCCCGCCAGCGTGGCCCGGCATGAGTCGTACGCGGCGAAGATGCAGTTTCCCTTTCCGCTGCTCAGCGATCCGGACCGCGCGATCGCGCGCGCATACGGTGCGC
Source organism: Gemmatimonadaceae bacterium (assembly GCA_051002815.1). GTDB lineage: Bacteria > Gemmatimonadota > Gemmatimonadetes > Gemmatimonadales > Gemmatimonadaceae > JALZIF01. The sequence goes on along the minus strand of JBPCLX010000043.1, from coordinate 4,689 downwards.
TCAAGCCCGACCTGAAAGGGATTCAGCGCAGCGTGATCGGCATCGCCCGTGATGGGAGCGTGGCATACGCCGTACGCGGCACACCGCCGGTGCACGAGATCGTAGCCGCGGTCGCCGGGTAGCCGATGGAGCTCGTGGGCCGGGTCGCGCTCGTCACGGGAGCAGGCCGGCGGGTTGGACGCGCACTCGCCGAAGCGTTAGGCGGTGAGCGGATGCGGGTGGCCGTCCATTACCACTCCTCGAGGTCCGGCGCGGAGGAGACGGTCGCCACGATCGGCGCGTCGGGAGGTGAGGCCCGTGCGTTCGCGGCCGATTTGCGGGATGCGGCGGCCTGCGGTGCCCTGGTCGACGAGGTCGTGCGGTCGTTCGGCACGCTGGATGTGCTGGTAAATTCGGCCGCCGTAATGGTACGAACTCCGGTAGGGGAGGTTACGCCAGCAGACTGGGACGACATCATGGCGCTCAATCTTCGGGCGCCGTTCTTCTGTGCGCAGGCGGCGGCGGCGCACATGGACCGTCGTGGCGGCGTGATCATCAACATTGCCGACCTTGCCGGACTGGAGGTGTGGCCTGGATACATTCCGCATGGCGTCAGCAAGGCCGGTGTGGTTCACCTCACTCGAAGCCTGGCACGCGCGCTTGCGCCTGGGGTTCGCGTAAACGGAATCGCGCCGGGCACCGTGCTTCTTCCCGACGACTGGACGGAGGAAGACGCCGAGCGGCTTCGCCGCACCACGCCGCTCGCGCGCCACGGCTCGCCGGAGGATGTCGTGGGCGCAATGCTCTATCTTCTCTCGGCGGACTACGTCACCGGCGACACGATTGTGGTGGACGGAGGCCGGCACGTCCGTTGATTGCAGGCGACCCTAACGCGAACGACCATGGCAGGAACACACGAGAACGTCGTCATCATTGGCTCCGGACCGGCAGCATGGACGGCAGCCATCTACGCGGCCCGCGCCAACCTGTCACCGGTCGTCTACGAGGGGGAGCCGATGGGCACCATGCTCCCCGGCGGCCAGCTGATGACCACCACCGAAGTCGAGAACTTTCCCGGATTTCCCGAGGGGATTACCGGGCCGGCTCTGATGGAGCGGATGCGCGAGCAGGCGTTGAGGTTCGGTGTTCGCGTCGTTTCGGAGCAGGTGCAGGCGATCGATACCGGACAGCATCCGTTTCGGCTCACCCCTTCCTACGGGGACGGCTGCACCGCGATGACCGTGATCGTGGCGACCGGGGCCAACGCCAAGTGGCTCGGCCTACCTAACGAAGAGCGGCTGGCTCAGACCGGCGGCGGCGTAAGTGCTTGCGCGGTCTGCGATGGAGCGCTGCCCTTCTTTCGCGGCAAGCGGGTCGCGGTGGTCGGGGGCGGTGACACGGCGATGGAAGAGAGCCTGTACCTCACCAAGTTTGCCAGCGAAGTTGTGATCGTGCATCGCCGCGAAGCATTTCGCGCATCCAGGGTGATGATCGACCGGGCGCTTGCGAGTCCGAAGATCCGGGTGGAATGGAACAGCCAGGTCGTCGATGTGCTGGGGTACGACGAGATCACCGGCATCCGGCTCGAAGACACAGTCACCGGCGTGCGGCGCGACCTCGAGGTGGGCGGCCTTTTTGTGGCGATCGGCCATACGCCCAACACGGGGTTCCTCGAGGGGCAGCTCGACCTCACCGCGCACGGATACATCAAGACCAAGCCGTGGCGTACCGCTACCGACATCGAGGGCCTGTTCGCCGCCGGCGATGCAATGGATGACTACTATCGTCAGGCGATCACCGCGGCCGGCACTGGATGCATGGCCGCGCTCGAAGCGGAGCGGTGGCTGGCGCACCAGGGTCTTGGCGAGTCGCCGATTCTCCCCACCGCGGAGGCGCCGGTTCCGGGGCCTGAGGCGGTAAAGTGATCGTCCGCGCGTTTCCCGTCGGTGCGCTTCAGGAGAACGCATATGTGCTCGTCGACGAGAACAGCGGTAACGCGGTTCTGATCGATCCGGGCGACGAGGGCGAGCGACTTGTGCGCGCGGCCGAAACACTCGGTGGAAAGATCAGCGCGATCTGGCTGACGCACGCGCACGTGGATCACGTGGGGGGCATTGCAGCGGTCAAGCGGCTGGCGGATGTACCCGTCTACGTCCATCCGCTGGATCGGCCCCTGTACGATGGCGCCGCACAGCATGGAATGATGTTGGGATTGCGGATCGAGCAGCCGCCACCCCCCGAGCGTGAGCTCGCCGAGGGGGATGTACTGAAGGTCGGAGAGTTGGAGTTCGATGTCTGGCACGTCCCCGGCCATGCGCCCGGACATGTGGCGCTGGTTGGCAATGGCGTGGCGTTCGTGGGCGATTGCCTGTTTGCCGGTTCGGTTGGACGTACCGACCTGCCGCTGAGCAGCCCGGGCGCGCTCAACCGATCCCTGCAACGGTTATGCACGCTGCCTGACGATACGGTAGTGTACACCGGGCACGGCCCGGAAACGACGATCGGCCGGGAGCGGGCTGCCAATCCCTTTCTGAGCGGAGCCGCGCGCATCCTCGATCGAAAGCCATGACCGGCCCGCAGAGGGAGATTTCCATCGTTTCGGAGGAGCGCACCAGCGCGCGCCGCCGCGTTGGGCAGAAGACGCCGCGCGGAATCATCGCGCTGCTGGGCGCGTGGCTGGGTGCGGTGCTGTTCTTCGCCGCCGGCGTGGCACCGGCGGCCTTTGCAGTGCTCCCCACGCCGGCCGCCGCGGGTGCGCTGGTGGGACGTCTCCTCCCGATGCTGTTCTACACCGGGATCGGTATGGGACTCGTACTGGCGGTCTGCGCCGTTCGCCTGCGCTCGAGCGGTAAACGTGTGCGACGCGCGCTGGCGATCGCCGGGGGCGTGATGAGCGCGGGTTGCGCATTGGCGCAGTTCTGGATCGCGCCGGAACTGGCGCAGGTGATTGCCGAGGCCGGGGCGATGGATGCACGCGCGCCTGACGATCCTTTGCGCCGGGAATTCGGACGTCTGCACGGCATGTCGGTCGCGCTTCTCGGTATAGCCTGGCTTGGAGGATTCGTGGTGCTCTTCGTTGCCTCGCTGACGCCTCCTCCGCGGGCGTAGCCCGCCCGAGGGTGGGCGGCCCGGCTATATTCGCTCATTAGTTTCAATTGCCGCGCGCAGCATGGCGCGCGCGCTTTGCCACCACCCGCGCCCACGATTCGCGATGTCGCAATTCCGCCAGGAGAAGGATCCGCTCGGCACGCTCAACGTTCCAGCGTCGGCGCTGTACGGCGTGCAAACGGCCCGCGCGCTGGAAAATTTTCCGATCAGCGGCATTCGGGCGCCCGACATATTCGTCACCGCCACCGTCTGGATCAAGAAAGCAGCCGCGCTGACGCACAAGGACACGGGGCGGCTCGAGCCGCGGCTGGCCGACGCGATCATCGCCGCTGCCGATGAAGTGCTGTCCGGCCAGCACCGAGAGCACCTCGTGGTCGATGTGTACCCGGCCGGCGCCGGCACGTCGCACAACATGAACACCAACGAGGTACTGGCCAATCGCGCCAACGAGCTGCTCGGCTCGGCGCGTGGGACGTACGCGCCGGTGCATCCTAACGATCACGTCAACATGGCGCAGTCCACCAACGACGTGATCCCGACGGCGATACGCCTGGCCGCGCTGGCACTGCTCGATCCGCTGCTCGATGCCTATCGAGCCATGCGCGGTGCGCTGCTCGAGAAGGGGGTGGAGTTCGACGGCGTGGTGAAGGCGGGCCGGACACATCTGCAGGATGCGATGCCCATCCGGCTTGGGCAGGAGTTCACCGCCTACGGCGGCACGATCGATCGAAACGTGCGCCGCATCGAGCAGATGGCCGATTATCTTCGCGACCTCGGGATAGGCGGGAGCGCGGTGGGCACCGGAGTGACGGTCGAGCGCGAATACCCGGCGCTGATGCGAAAGCACCTGACGAAGATCTCGAACCTGGACGTGCGTAGCGGGGACGACCGCATTCAGCTCATGCAGAGCATGGGCGACGTGGCTGCCTTCAGCGCGCAGCTCCGTGTTCTGGCGCTCGACCTCAGCAAGATCTCCAGCGACCTTCGGCTACTCGCCAGCGGCCCGCGCACCGGCCTCGATGAGATCCGCCTCCCGGCCGTGCAGCCGGGCTCGTCGATAATGCCTGGGAAGGTGAATCCTTCCATTCCGGAGATGGTCAACCAGGTCTGCCTTCAGGTGGTAGGCAACGACACGTGCGTGGGGATGTCCGCCGAGCACGGTCAGCTGGAGCTCAACGTCATGATGCCCGTCATCGCCTACAACGTGATAATGTCGATGCGCATCCTGACGAGCGCCGCCGTGTCACTGACGGAACGGACGATCCGCGGCATCGAGGCCAACAGGGAGCAGTGCCAGTACTGGGTGGAGCGTTCCGCCGCCCTGGCGACCGCCCTCGCCCCGCAAATCGGCTACGCCAGAGCGGCGGAGATCAGCAAGCAATCGGTCAAGGAAAACATGCTTATCCGGGATCTGGTCCGGCGGGAGCATGTGATTCCCGACGATCAGATCGACGATGTGCTGGATCTCCGGAAGATGACGGAAGTTGTTGTTCCGGGATCGGGGAAAGATCGTGTCTGAATTGCGAAGTGCGAAGAACAGTCGGGCGACCGAACTCGAATGCAGCTCTTTCGCAATTCGCAATTCGCGCTTCTCTCTAGCCT
>JBPCLX010000042.1:0-2660 GCA_051002815.1 Gemmatimonadaceae bacterium | reverse complement strand
GCCGCACTCTCGTGCGACCGCGCGCTTTTCTGCATCCTGCCGAAAAAACTAGCGCCCAATTTGCAGGCCGAGCGTCAGCCCAATGTTGTGCGCGACGTTCTCACCCGCATTGTCATCGAAGTCCACGTCCTCGAAGTCGTTCCACGAGAGCGAGGTGATGTAGTCCTTCGCCATCAGCCTGAGCGCGATGCCACGTGCAATGGCGATGTCCGCACCAAGACCAACGTTGAACGCTATGTCGTTCGAGCTCGATTCTCCGAAGAGATCATCCGTATCGAGCGTGTACTTGATGGCGCCGACACCCACCTGCGCCAGCGGCGAGATGCGCGCGTTGTTCATCGGAATCCGTAACTGCAGCGAGGCATCATACAGGAAGATGCCGAGATCGCCCGAAATCCTTTCTGACGAGTTGGTGGCATCGTTCTCGAGTGTAAACGCCGACTTGGCGTAACCCAGGTTACCTAGAAGGGCAACGCTGGGCGAGAGATTGATGCCCGCCTGCGCGCCGAACAGCGCACTGTTCTCCAATGACTGTTCCGTCGGCCCCTGGAAGTCGAACAGATCACCGAATATCATGTAGCCCGCGTACGGGCCAACGAAAAACGAGCCTGAACGTGCTTCAGACATCTCCTGTGCGTTGGCATTGACCGCCAACAGGCCGACCAATGCGGAGCCAATTACAAACCGTCTCATATAGCCTCCATTTCCGATAGTTCTGGCGCCCGCGAGAGTGCGGGCTATCCGACAAGTACGGTGGTGTAAAGCAGCGACCGTGCCAAGGCGAGCCAGGGGCGTAGAGGGCTTGTGTGAGGTGAATCACCACCCTGAGTAGGCCCACGTTAAACGCTGTCCAGGCGCGAAAAAGGGAGCTCCAATCGGAGCTCCCTTCACATGTTTGTCAGCGATCGCGGCCTCACTACCCAGTGCCGCGGACCCTGCGGATCTCGTCCGTCAGCACGGGAACGATCGCGAGCGCATCCCCGACGATTCCGTAGTCGGCGATTTTGAAGATCGGGGCGTCCTTATCCTTGTTGATCGCGACGATCGTCCGCGATGTGCGCATGCCGGCCACGTGTTGAATGGCACCCGAGATGCCTATCGCGACGTACAGATCCGGACTCACCAGCCGTCCGGTCTGGCCGATCTGATCGCTGTGTGGCCGCCATCCCTCGTCGGTGACGGCTCGCGTTGCTCCGACGGCGGCGTCCCCGCCGAAGGCGGCTGCCAGGTCCTCGAGAAGAGCGAAGTTGTCAGGCGCCTTGAGACCGCGCCCGCCACTGATCACGACGGGCGCATCGGCGAGATCAAGAGCGTCACGAGCTCCCTCGACCATTTCGGTCACCACGGCTCGCGAGGCAGATGGATCCGCTGCCGGGGCGAGCGATTCAACCGAGCCCGGCCTGGCCGCCGGGACGGCGGTAAACGCGTTGGGCCGCACCGAGAGAACCACTGGCGCCCCGCGTATCGACAGCGTCGCCATCAACTTTCCGGTATAGACAGGGTGCTGCACCCGAATCGCATCTCCATTCAGCTCGGCCGACACGATGTCCGCGCCTATCGGGGCGTTCAGCGCCGCGGCCACACGCGGTGCCAGGTCGCGCCCCTGCGCCGACGCGGCGAACATTACCGCGCGATACTGTCCCTCCCGCACACGGGCAACCACCGTTGCAGACATCGACTCGGCGTCGTAGCGCGCCCACTTTTCGTGCTCGGCCACCAGTACGCGATCTGCACCGACGGCGCCTAGCTCCGCGGCGAGCTCTCCGATTCCCGGCGCACCGGCCAACATGGCGTGAACCTCGCCTCCGGTTGAATCGGCGAGCGCGCGCGCCGCGGTCACCGTCTCGAGCGCTACTTTGCGCAGCGCCCCGCCGCGCGCTTCCGCGAATGCCAGTACGTTCGCCATCAGAGCACCTTTGCCTCGGTTTGCAGCAGCCTGACGAGTTCCGGCACGGCTTCGGGCCCCTGGCCGATGATCCTTCCCGCCGGTCGTTCGGCGGGAAGCGCCATTGCCTCGACCGTAACCCGCACCTCGCCCAGCACGGCCGGTTTTACTTCGAGCGGCTTCTTCTTGGCCGCCATGATTCCCTTGAGCGCCGGATACCGTGGCCGTGCAATCCCTTCATCGATCGTGAGCACGGCCGGCAGCGGGAACTCCACCACCTCGGCCGCGCCTTCGAGCTCGCGGCGCGCCGTACCACGTCCGTCGCCAATGTCGAGTTTGGAGCACGCCGTCACGCAGGGAAGCCCGAGAAGCTGCGCGACCATAGGCCCGACCGATCCATTGGAGGCGTCGAGTGACAGCTTGCCGAACATGATGAGGTCATACCCGCCCCCCTCGAACTCCGCAGCCAGCGCCTGGGCAATGGACAGCGCGTCGACGGGGATCGTATCAACCTTGAGCTGGATCCCTCGCGCCACGCCCATGCTGAGCGCCTTGCGAAGCGTCTCCTGAACGTTGTCCGGCCCGAGCGATATGCCAACCACCTCGCCCGCGCCGGCCTTCTCGGTCAGTTGCAGAGCCACCTCGACGGCGTACCCATCGAAATCGCTCATGTCGAACTTGAGGCCCGCTTCGTCGACGGCAGTGCCGCCCGGGGCCACCTTGAAGCGCTGCTCCATGTCGGGCGCGCGCTTGATGCAGACGGCGATCTTCACGT
>JBPCLX010000041.1:0-12155 GCA_051002815.1 Gemmatimonadaceae bacterium | reverse complement strand
GTCAGCGCCGCCTCGTCCGTGAACCGCACGACCATCCCCGCTGCTGACGGACCGTAGCTCTGCACCACGACCTGATCGATTCCCGGCGAGCGTACTGCTATCTGCTCCAGTACCCCGATCGCGTCGCTCAGCGATTGCGGATCGGAGCCCCGGGGAAAGGAAATCGACGCCGAGATCACGGTGTCCTGCGGCCCGTATCCGCCAAAGGCGAAGCGCGTCCCGCCGGACCAGAAGAGCCATCCAACCACCGCGATCGCGACCGTAGTGAGGCTCAGCACGGCCCACCGGAAGCGGACGATTCCGCCGACCATTCGCGCATAGCGACGGCGCAGGCGCCGCTCGAACCGGCCGCTCCCTCGTGCGGGCTTCCCCGCCCCTATCGCCGGGACGATCAGGAGCGCCGCGACGACGGACCACGCCAGGCCTAGCAGGAACGCCGCCGCAAAGGGGACGAACGCCGCTCGCGCGTTACCCTGCAGGTAGAGAAATGGCAGGAGCACCACAGCTGTGGTGAGCGTTGCTCCTACGACGCTCGCCTTCATCCGGCCAGCAGCGGCCGCTCGCGCGTGCGCCACCGGAGCAGCCTCCCGTACGCGCAGCGCCACCACCAGGCCATTCTGCACCAGCACGCCGACACCCATGGCAAGTCCGGCCAGCGTCAGCAGGTTCGCCGGGATCTCCAGCAGGTGCAGCGACAACGCCGTTCCGCCGACCGCTACCAGAACGGTAAGCATGACGATCCCCACACCGCGCGCATCACGCATCGCGACCACCAGCACCAACGTCACCGCCAGCAGCGCGACGGCGCCCCGGATCGCCAGCTCGCGGAGCTGCTCGCTCAGATTCTCCGAGTCGTCGGAGGTGAGGGAGATGCGCACCGCCGCGGGAAGGAGCCGCTGCGCTTCCGCCATCGCCGTGCGAACCTCGGCTGCCGTAGTGATGGCGTCCGCCCCTGCCTGACGCGCAATGCTGATCGCCACCGCCGGCTCGCCGTCGATACGGAAGAACATCCCCCGCGCGTCCTCATCCGGATGCACCGATGCAAGCTCGCCCAGGCGAAAGACCCGGTCGCCGGCGCCGATCGGCAGCGCCTCCAGCGCCTCGATCGTCCTGGGCTCATCCCGGACGACTACCGGCCGCTCCGACGCTCCTCGCCGCTCGATCCCCACCGACTGCACCACCCGAGCATCGCGCACCACATCGGCAAGCTGCTGCGGCCTTACGCCAATGCGGCGCAACAGCTCCGGGTCATAGGAGACGGTGATCCCCGGTTCGACGCCCCCGCGTACCGAGATCCCACCCACCCCCGGTATGGCGCTCACCCGCGGCACCACCCGATCCTCGAGCAGGCGCTGGAGCGTTCCCGCGGTGAGCGGCCCCGATACGGTGTATCGCAGCAGCGGGGCTTCCTGCAGCTCCTGCGGCACGTAGTTCGTCACTGCCGGTGGAGCGACTCCGGCGGGAAGCTCGGGGCGGAGCATCTCCAGCCGCTCGAGAATGGCCAGCCTGACTATCTGCACGTCGCGGCCGGCCTGCAGCTCGACGGTGATGTTGGCACTCTCGTCCCGTGAGTCGCTGTTGCTCCGGTGTACGCCGCGCACCCCCTGCACCGCTCCTTCGATAGGCGCGGTGAGGTACATCTCGACCATCTCCGGCGACGCGCCCGGCCAGTTTGCCATGATCTGCAGCCTCGGCAGCTCCACAGCTCCGCGTGTGGCCAGCGGCAGCCGCACGAACGCCATTGCGCCGGCGAGCACGATCGCCATGCTGGCCGCCCACACTACGGCCGGCCGCCTCGAACACCAGGTGATCATTTGGCGAGCCGAGCCTCACGACGGTGCTCGACCCAGAAATACACCGTCGGCAGGAGAAAGAACGTGACGAGAAGCGCCGACACCGAACCGCCAATGACGCCCGCCGCCAGCGGCTGGTAGAGTGCGCCGCCGCTTCCGAGCCCCAGTACGAGCGGAAGAACACCGGCGATGGTCGTGAGCGAGGTCATCACAATCGGGCGCAACCGCCGCCGGCCGCCGATGATGATCGCGTCGTGCAGTGGATGCCCTTCCTCGCGCAGCCGGCGGATCGCATCGAGCTTGACGACCGCATCGTTATCCGCGACACCGATCATCACAACAATCCCGATGAGGGCGACGGCGTTGATCGACTGTCCGGTCATCCAAAGGAAGATGAATCCACCGGCGGCGGCCAACGGCACGGTCGTCATCACCACCAGCGGCGTGGTGAACGAGCCGAACTCGCCGGCAAGCACGAGGAAAACCAGGGCGGCCGCCAGCAGCGCGACGAACACCAGCTCGTCCGACGTGCGGCGGCGCTCCTCGTCGGCACCGCTCAGCGCCCAGCTCACTCCCTGTCCGAGCGGCAACGTACCTAACGCATTGCGCACATCGCGCGCGGCGCGCGCGGTGCCCCCGCTGGCGACCAGCGCTTCGACGACCGCCACGGGGCGCTGCCCGACGCGTACCACCTCCACCGGCGCACGAGTCTCGCGCACACGAACCAGCTCCTCCACCGGCACTCCCGACACCGGTGCCGCGAGCGCAGCCTCGAGATTCTCGTCGCTCGCTCCGGCGAACCGCACCCGGATCGGGGTGCGGCGGTCGGTCTGCCGCAGCTCGCTCGACGAGACACCGCCGAGCGCGCCACCTAACGCGCCGATAACCTGTTCGGCGCTGATGTCGAACCGGGCGAGGCGCTCCCGCTCCAGCTCGATCTCGATCATCGGCTGGGTCCCGGCATAGGCATTCCTGACATCGGTGAGCGACTCCAGCCTGCCAAGCGCCAACCGCGCGCCCTCGGCCCACTCGGCGGCGATCTCCGGCGTGTTGGCGCTCACCTCGACCCGAACTATGCGCCCCTCGCGCCCCACCAGGCTCCCGAACTCCGACTGTCCCGCGAGATCGAGCGCGAGCGCGCCCTGCGCGAGATCGGGTACCGCGGCGCGCAGCCCGTCGGCGAATTCGCTCGCGCTCGCGTCGTCTGGGACCGGTATCAGCAGCTGCGCCGTTGCGCCCGACCCGACATCGGCGCCGGCGAGAACCTCTTCGTCCGTCGCCGCGCCAACCCGTGCATAGATCCCCTCCGCGCCGAGCGCGCGCGCCGCCTCCTCCACCCTCCCTGCCTGACGAGCCGTTTCCTCGATCGCCGTTCCCTCTGGGAGGTGCAGTGCGGCCACGACGGTGCCTTCATCCACGGCCGGAAGGATTTCCGTCGGGAGCCGCGACACCACCAGTGCCGTCGCGGCAACCGAGACGAGCGCGATAGCGACCACCGTACCGGGCCGGCGCAGGCACCACTCCATGCCGCGCTCGTACCACTCGGCAAAGCGGCCGCCGAACGACTCCAGACTCTGGCGGAATGGCGACGCCGGCCGCTCGGGACCTGCGGAGGGCAAACGCCCTCGCCGGCCGGCGAGAATGACCGGAAGAATGGTAAGCGCGAGGACGAGCGAAGCTCCTACCGATGCTACCACACTCAGCGACAGGTCGCGAAACAGCGCCGCAGCGAGACCCTCCACGAAGACGATCGGCCCGAAGACGAGCAGCGTCGTCAGGGTGCCCGCGGTGAGCGGACCGGCCACTTCGTCCGCCGCCGTGACCGCCGCCTCGGCCGGCGCAATGCCACCTTCGCGGAATCGGCCCGCCGCCTCGGTGACGACGATCGCGTTGTCGACCAGCATCCCGATCCCTAACGCCAAACCGCCGAGCGACAGCACATTGAGGCTCACGCCGGCGAACTGCAGTACCACCAGCGCGATCGTGATGGAGAGTGGAACGACGAGGCCGATCGCCAGCGCCGATCGGATGTCGCGGAGAAAGAGCAGGATCATCAGCAGCGCCAGCGCGCCGCCGACGACGATCTCCTGTACGAGATTGCTGAGCGCGGCCGAGACGAACCGCGCCTGTGCGGCGACAATGGTGAGACGCATGCCGGGAAACTGTTCGCCGAGCTGCTCGATAGTCGCCTCGATCTCGCGCGTAACGGCGACGGTGTTGGCACCGGCATCCTTGTAGACGACCAGACCGATGGCGGGGGTGCCATCGAGCCGCGTCATCGTGTGCGGGTCAGCTGTAGTGAGGCGCACGGTCGCCACGTCCCGCAGCCGCACCTGACGTGATGCCGGACCGAGGGGCGTGTCGGAGATCTCGTCCAGCGTGCGCAACTCGGTCATGGCGCGCACGGCGAAGCGGAACTGGCCGCGGCGGATCGTGCCGCCCGCCGAGCTGGCGTTGGCAAGCCTAACGGCCGAGGCGACGTCGGTGGCGGTGAGCCCTAACGCCCGGAGGCGGTCGGGGTCGGCTTCGATGCGTATCTCCTCTTCCGGCGCGCCGACCACGGCGACCGACGCCACGCCACCGAGCTGTTCCAGCCGGCGCGCGTGCACATCCTCGGCGGTTCGCGCCATGGTTTGCAAGGCGCCCTCGCCGGTGACCGCCAGCACGGCGATCGGCCGTTCCCCCGGATCGCTCGTCAGGAGCGTGGGCCGCTCGGCCCGTTCGGGCAGGCGACCGCGCGCGTTGTCGAGCCGTTCGCGCACGTCGAGCACCGTCTTCTCCATCTCGGTGCCCCAGGCGAAGCGCATGGTGGTAGTCGCCTCGCCATTGCGACTCACTGTACGCACTTCGAGCAGCCCCGGCGTGGCGGCGACCGATTCCTCCACCGGCTCGGCGATGAACCGCGACACCTCCGGCGCCGCGGCGGCGGGCCACCGGGTGCGGATGGTGAGCACCGGGAGGTCGACGTCGGGGAGGAGCGTGACCGGGAGCCTGCCGAGCGAGACAGCGCCTAGCAGGAGCACGGCGAGCATCACGGCGACGGTGGAGACCGGGCGCCGGACCGCGTACGCGGTGAGGGACATGGCGCGCTAGGGCGCGCGGTCGCCGCCGGCCTCGACCACGCGGACCGGGGCATCGTGCGTGAGCGTCAGGTGGCCGTCGACGATCACCTGGTCCCCCGGCTCGACCGGGATGATCCCCGTCGCTTCGTCGGGAAGTACCTCGGTGTCGGTGCCGTTGGTACGGCCGGGGGTGATGTACACCCACTGCGCCCGGCCTTCCTTCACGACGAAGACCAGCGGCCGGCCGTCGCGCTCGATTATGGCGCGGGCGGGGACGAGCCGGCGATTCGTCAGGCGGGTCGCCTCCAGACGAACGTCGGCGTACATGCCGGGGCGCAGATCGGCGTCGCCAGTGAGTCTGACCAGAACGCGTCCGGCGCGGGCAACGGAATCGACGGCGGGGAGAACGGCGACCACTCTCCCGATCGCCTGTCGATCGCGGGCGCCGGCGCTGACGACGATCGCGCTGGCCCCTTCCTTGATGAGCGGCAGATCGTGCTCCAGCACCGAAGTCTCGACCCAGACGTCGCCGACGTCGATGACGGTGGTGACGGGGGAGCCGGCGTTCACCCGCTCGCCGGTGGCGACGAGCACATCCTCGACGCGTCCGGCGAACGGCGCGCGAATCACGGCGCGCTCCTGATCGAGCCTGGCCCGCTCGAGCCTGACGCGGGCTCCCTCGACGCCGGCCTTGAGCATGGCACTGGCGCGGCGCTCGTCGGTTGGTGCGCGCCCGGTGGCGAGCGACTCGGGAACGATCTCCTCGCGGTAGCGGAGATCGGCGAGGTCGAGCTCGTGCTGCGCCTCGCGCACGGCGAGGTCGAACGGTCGCGGATCGAGCCTGACGAGCGGCTGGCCGGCGCGAACGCGTTGTCCCGGCTGCACGAGCACCGCGGCGACGGAACCAGTGACCTCGACGGTCACGCGGCTCGAGGCGCGGGAGCGTACGCGGCCACTGGTGGCGACGTGGAGGACCAGATCGCCGTCGCGCGCTTCCTGAGCGACGACGGGGAGGCGGACATCGGCGGCGGCTTCGTCACCGCTTGCCGAGGCCTCGGCGGAGTCATCGCCGTTGGCGGTCGCTTCACCGGTCGCTTCACTGGAGCAGCCGGTGGAGAGCAAGAGGGCCAGCGTAAAAAGGCTGGCGACAGGGACGAGGGGCAAAGTCACGCGGAGGAGCGGATTGAAAGCGTCACCGACACACGAGTGCACGGCTGTGCGGAAATCGAGCCGCTGGGTGGAGAGTAAGCCGTCTCGGCCAGTGGTACCGGAACTCGAAATGGTGGACGCGGGAAGGCGATTGCGCAAGGCAGATCAGGCGTTCGTTGCAGATAGACAAGCCTGCGGGGCAGGTGGTTGCCCGGCGTCGTTCGGCTGGAGGCGGCCAATCAGACTGAACTGCAGAGAGCGTCCTTCGTTGCGCCGACGTGTTCGCTTGCCGTAATCAAGCGATAGAGAGATACGCCAGGTTCAGAGCCGGCCCCAATGCCGCGCCCAGACGAAAGTCTTATTTCGGCGGCTGACCTGAGGGTCAATAATTGGGCTCCCGACCAACCAAACCTTGGAACTCCATTAGAAACGTCCTAAAAGTGACATCTCGTGTCCTAAAATGGTCATTGCGCGACCCCCTGTTGAATTCAAATTTGCGTTGGCTGGTGGCCGACACGGACGAGGTGAGCAGTTGTCTACGCACTCATCGTCGGCGCGCAGCATTCGTGGGCGCCGAATCCTCTAGCTGCACCTACCCATGAAACAGTTTCCGACCGCCATTCAACGTACGAAGCGAACCCGGCTGTTGAATCCCCGGTTACGAGTGGGAGATGCAATCGCTTGGGGGATATTGTGGCGTTTTCCGCGCTTGGAGTGGGCTCCATGTCGCACTGTTAGCACGACAAATTTATTCCAGGAGGACTCAGTGATGAAAACCCTGATCGCGATCTTCTCACTTGTGGCAATGTGCCTAGTCGCCCCGCCAGGGGTGAGTCCCAAGGCTAGTTGAAATTCGGGTGGTGCCGCGCTACCAGAGTGTGGATCCCAGCAAGGATTTCCACTCGATATCGAGGACACCACCCATGAGAAGAATACGACCCGAGACGCAGAAGGGCGAGCCCGTGCCTGGTCCGGACGCCATGCGGCAGCTCCCGATTCCGCTGGATGATGGCACCGTCACGCTGGCCATGATCCAGGCGCTCATTCCGCTAGGCCTCAAGGCGGTCGAGGAGGCGTTACAGGCGGAAGTCACGGCCCTAGCCGGCGCGCGCTACGGACGGGGCGATGCCGATCCGGCAGTCGTGCGCTGGGGGCGGCAGGCGGGCTCGATCTTCCTCGCCGACCAGAAGCTTCCGATCCAGATCCCGCGGGTGCGCGATCGGGCGGCGGCGTGTGAAGTGCCGTTGAGCACCTATCAACAACTTCAGACACCGCGTGCGCGGGACACGGGCCTGCTGCGCCGGGTGTTAGGTGGGCTCTCCTGCCGCGAGTACGAAGCGGCAGCCGAGGCGGTCCCCGAGGCTTTCGGTCTCGCCAAGTCGTCGGTGTCGCGGCGCTTCATCCAGGCGAGCGCCCGGGAACTCCGGCGGCTCATGGAACGCCGGCATGAGGATGCCCAGTGGCTCGTGCTGGTGCTTGATGGGAAGACGTTCGCCGGCGATCAGCTGGTCATCGCCCTGGGGGTCACGACCACCGGGGAGAAGCGCGTGCTGGGGCTGGTGCAGACGGCGACGGAGAACAAGCGGGTGATTGGGAGCTTTCTGCGGGAGTTGGTCGAGCGGGGCTTCCAGGGCGCCGATCGAGAGCAGTTGTTGGTGGTGCTCGATGGTGCCAAGGGGTTACGGGCGGCGGTGCGCGAGGTGTTCGGCGAGGTGCCGGTGCAGCGCTGCCAGTGGCACAAGCGGGAGAACGTGGTGAGCTACCTGCCGAAGCGGGATCAGGGCACCTGGCGGCGAAAGCTGCAGGCGGCGTACGCGAACCCCTGTTATGCCGATGCGAAGAGGGCGCTGCAACGGCTGGTGCGGGAGCTCCGCCCCGTCAACGAGTCGGCGGCGGCAAGCCTCGAGGAGGGGCTCGAGGAGACGCTCACCCTGCACCGGTTAGGCGTGTACCCGGAACTGGGGCGGAGCTTCGCCACCACGAACCTGATCGAGAGCGTGATGGCCCGGCTGGAGGACAAGACGGCGCGGGTGGATCGGTGGCGGACGAGCGATCAGAAGCTGCGCTGGTGTGCGGCGGCGTTGTGGCGAGTGGAAGCGCAGTTCCGGCGAGTGAAGGGCCACTTGCATCTCCCCTTGCTACGGCGAGCCCTGACGACGAAGATCATGACGAACACTGGCGCTGCTGCTTGAGCAGCGCACCTTGCGCCATCACCCGAATGTCAACTGAATTCGGGACACACCCCCCCGCCAGCATCAGCGCAGGCATGTGACATTGGATGCGGCGAGGATTCCAAATGCAGCGGAACTTCTGGTGCTCGGGCATGTAGCTACTCGTGCGACTGCACCTCACAAGGCTGTGCCTGTGTTTGCACCACCACGCAGTGTGGTGGCGGTGGCGGCGATGACGAGGTCGGCGATGCTGCAGCCGCCGCCTCGCTTGATCTAAGCTATAAAGGCCTCGGTATTGCGCATGTGAGATCTGACGGCGCGTATGTAATAACGGATTGTGTAGGCAATTTCATTGCGGTTGCGTTCGACGACACCCGCTTCACGCAAGCGCAGGCATTGAGTGACGATATCGTAATGCGAGCCGAGAGTAAACCGCCGCATGTCGCACGGCTCATCGAATAAAGACCAGCATAACGCTAAGCGGAGCCCACTCCAATGCGCACTGCAATACCAGCCGCTGTCGCCGCCGGCTTACTCACATGCGCTACGGCAAGCGTCGCCGCGCAGGACATTCGGCTCCATAAGCTGCGGACACTGATAGCTGACACGGGCGATCTCAGACGAGAGCGCGTACGTGATGTGGCTGTCGGAGGCGACGGAAGAATTTCGGTGCTCTACGGCCGGAAGGTGCTCACATTCGCCAGCGACACCACGCGACGCGTCGATACGATCGGATCGGGGAAACCAACCGGAGCCTTCGTTGACGCCGTAGGGCTCGCCTATGGGCGTGACAACACACTTTACGTCTTCGACCGGAAGCTCAATGCGATCGCAGTCTTCGACAGCTCCGGTCGCTTCGTTCGCCGCGTGATCGTACCTCTCGAGCTTTCGTTCCTCCGGCAGATGGTAATCGATTCCGATGGAACGATTATCATCGCCGCCTTCGCGAGCGACTTCCCGACGGCACAAATTCATTTGCTGTGTCCTGCTATCGATTGCCACGTGCGTTCAAGCGGCAGCAGTCGTCCCACGAAGGATTCCCTCGCGTTCGCCTTCTTCCAGTCCGGGCCCATCGCGCTGGAAAGGGGCAGCGTCATTCTGGCGCACATTAATCCCTTCTGGATTGAGCGAATCGACCTAAGTACCGGGGGCGCGACAACTCTCGTTAGGTCTGACGACCTACCAGACGGTGAGCCGATCGCCGTTGGGTATACCGACGGACGACTGAGGCTCGTCAACCGATTTCCCCAGACAACGGGTATCGTGCGGGATGACCTCGGACGATGGTTGGTTTCGGGTTTCAGTCCAGATTCCGTTCGTTCGTTCATTGCTCTCTATAGCGCGAGTGGTAACTTACTCGCCAAGGCCTCCATTCCAGGCTATTTCGCCGTCAAGGCCATTCTCTCCAATCAGAAGATACTCGTCCTTCGGCAGGTTGGCAGCTTGGAATTGGTTGAGTATCGCCTGACGATCGACTCCGACGAACGTTAACTGGACCGGTCATGCGGATGATCGCTTCGCTTTTAGCGCATTCAGCCTGCGCTGCCTTCGCACTTTCCTGTTCGAGCGGTACGGATTCACTGTATACGATCGCGGATAGCGCCGGCGTTCTCGTGGTGAACAACCGACCGGGCGCGCAGCAACGTTGGGTACGCATTCGCATTGACTCCGTCCCGCTCTTTGATGTGGGCGGCGCCTCTGACGAACCCGATCTTCAGTTTCACCAGATCGTCGGTGCGACTCGGCTCTCGGATGGGCGAATTGTCGTCGCGAACAGAAGCACGAGCAACGTTCGTTATTTTGGGCCGCGGGGAACACTCCTTCGGATTGTGGGCGGACCGGGTGAAGGCCCCGGCCGCTTCCGTTCACTGGCTCGCTTGTGGCGTGGGCAAGGCGATACTGTCTTTGTGTACGACGAGGCACTGGCACGGTTATCCAAAATCGATCCAACCGGAGAGCTCGTTGCCACCTACAACATCGCGCTGGCGGACAGACGGCCCCGTGTCGTGGGCGCACTGAACGACACATTGTTGCTGGGATACTGGAGACTTCCCTTCTCGCCGGAGGTTCGACAAGGCGGCGTCACACGCGACTCGGTCTTCCTGGTGCCGTTGACGTTGCAAGGCGCACCGACGGGTGACTCGATCGGGCCACTGGCGTCGAGCGAGTACGTGGTGCTACCGCAACGCAATGGCATGTCCGTCGCGACGCGCGCGTTCGGCAAAGGCCTTCGAACAGCGATCGCGGACAATCGTATAGCTGTTGGCACGCAAGACGCCTTTACAGTCAGCATCTACTCGTACGCAGGCGATCTTGTCAGGTCGGTGCGGCTCCGGCGAGCGAATCCTGTTGTCGATGAGTCTGACATCGCGCGCTACAAGGAAGACTGGATAGGAGACATTCGTGACCCGCGTCAGGCGCCCCATGATTTTGAGCTGATGAACGCCATGACTTACCCGCACGAATGGCCGGCACATGGCTCCATTGAGTTCGACGCGATCGGCAACCTTTGGGTGCGTCGGCCAACCACCTATCGCGATTCACAGCCAGCATGGGAAGTCTTCGATACGAGTGGCGTGTGGCTCGGTAGCGCGGCTGTCCCTCTTCGCTTTGGCGTTTTCGAAATAGGCCGAGACTATCTCTTGGGTCGGTGGCGAGATCAAGATGACGTTGAGCATGTGCGCTTGTACGAGCTTGGGCGCTAACCTGCCGGAGCAGGAAGCGCCTCACGTGCGTAGATATTTGCGCGGTGAGCGCCCAGGAAGTCGCGAGACAGCGGAACGATTCTTCTCTCACAGTCGAGTATGGAGATATCTGTTATGCGCATAACCTTTACTGCCGGTGCGATGATCGTTTTGGCGGGAGCGCCAATCGACGTGCGGGCGCAAGATGCGGCGCTGCGGGTGGTCTCTACCGTTGCTGCCGTGCACGAAAATTCCGATTCGTCTCGCATCATTGATGTTGCGGTCGGAAGCGATGGCCGGATTGCCGTGCTTTTTGGAGACCAGACAATGAAGGTCTGGGGGGCAAGTGGAGATTCGTTGGTTATCGGTGGTCAAGGTGCACAGCCGGGCTCACTCGTTCAGGCCGTAGCACTCACCTACGGGCCGCACAATCGACTGTACGTGTTCGATCGACGACTTAACGCGGTATCCATATTCGACGCACAGGGGGCGTTCCAGCAGCGCGCGTCTGTGCCACTGAGTCTCGCGGGAGTGCGCGATATCGCCATTGACGACAATGGCGGAGCGCTTCTCGTCGGCTACGCTGAGGACTATTCGACAACCCCAATCCACGCATTTTGTCCCCGAATCGATTGCTATGAAGGCTCATTTGGCAGCCCTCGCGCTACCCGGGACTCCGTCGCATTTGAATACTTCCAGGCCGGTCATGTCGCAGTGAATTCCACTACTGTGTTCTTAGGACACGTAAATCCGTTCTGGATAGAGGCGATCGACCGGAAAGACCATCGAACGAACACGTTCGCGAATACGAAAGAACTGGAAGACGCAGAGTCTATAGCCTTCAGTCGCGTAGGCAATAGAATGACAATGTCAACTAGATATCCGCAGATCACCGGTCTGGTGCTTGATGGAAGCGGCAATCTTCTCATCTCTGCCTTTATACCGGGCCGGACCGGCTCGTTCATTGCCCTTTATGACATGGATGGCAAACGGCAATGGCGAGTAACCGATCCTGGCTTTCTGGCAATCAAAGGTCAAACGCCTAGCGGCGAGCTGGTCGTACTTCGTCAGTTCGGGCCACAGGAAGTAAATCGGTATCGGGTGGCGCATTGAGGATGTCGTCGCCTGCGCAGAACCCGCCCCTGACGGGCACACCGGTTACCTACGCCGTCGATGTGCCAATGCTCGTGCGGTTGGAGCGGTTGGACGAAACCCGTCCCCTTGAGCGACGGCTTGGTGTTCCAGCGATCGAGCACGCCAGCGGCCTTGAGGACGCGGTAGACCGTGGCCGGGCTC
>JBPCLX010000040.1:0-6442 GCA_051002815.1 Gemmatimonadaceae bacterium | reverse complement strand
GTGCCCCCCGCCGTCGGCGGCATGCCGCGCTCCACTCGCATCCTTGATCTGCGGAATGGTGCCCAGCACCGTCAGGTTGAAGCGGTCACGGGCTTCGTCAGGCGACTTGACCGTGTCGTCGAGCTGCTCCACCGCCACCGCCGCCGCCAGCCCCAGCAGCGTGCCGAAGATCATTGCCGTCAGATAGATGCGTCTGCGGTTAGGCGCTACGGGAGCCTGCGGCTGCGTCGCCAGGTCCACGATCTCGATCGACTCATCCCGCACCTGCTCGGCGATTCGCGCGCGCTGGTACTCCGACTGGAGCTCGTCGTACACCGACTGGATCATCCGAAGGTCGGCCGCCAGCTTCTGCTCCTCCGCCTCCAGCCCCGGATACCGCGTCATCTGGCCACGGAGATCCTCAATGCGCGCGCCTATCGATTGAAGTCGCGACTGCAGCCCCACCAGATACAGCCCGCTCGCCTGCTGCAGATTCGCCTTGGTGCCAAGAATGAGACTGTCGACTGCCCTGGCCTCGGGATGCGGCGACACCTTTCCGGCGGCACGCAGCTCCTCCTGTCGCTTTCGCAGCTCGAACCACTGCTCGTATAGCTGGTTCACGTAAGGATTGCTGCGTACCGCTTCGCTGCCCCCCAGGCGTCGCAGCTCTTCAGTCGAGGTGTCGGCCGCGGTGAGCCGCCCCATGAGCTGACCGTAAACGCCGCGCTCCATTAGAGCGGCATCCCGCTCCGCCTCGAACCGGGTAATGGCCGCAATGAGCGCACCCTGTTCCGCCGTAACGTTGCTGAGCTGATTACCCTGCTTGAACATCTGAATTTCGCGCTGCGCCGAATCCAGGCGGCGCCGCTGGTCGATCAGCGCCTGCTCGATGATCAGAGCCCGGCTCGCCGCCTCCTGCAGCCGGTTCTCGCTCGCGTATTCCCGGTACTCCTCGGCTACCGCATTCGTCACCTGCATCACGGTGAACGGATCGGTGCCGGTGTAGCTGATCTCGACGATGTTCGTCTGCGGCCGGCCCCGCGTTATGACCCCGCCGCGAACCTGGTAACCCGCGTTCGTGAGCGAGACTACCTGCAGCACCGCCTCGGATTCGTCGATGTCAGGCCGCTCGGGCACCGTCAGCTGCACACCCCGGGATTCGATCGACTGGCGATAGGCGGCCGAGGCCAGCACCCGCCCGTTCTCCATCAGATCGTAGCCGTCGGCGCGGAACCGAAGGCTGAACTCGGCGAAGCGAAGGGTTGAATCGACCTGCGGGATGGTGTTCCCGAAAATCTGGCTGCGCCTGATCCCCGGAGGCGAGACAATCGCCAGCCGGAGCCCCACCCGCGCCGCGGCCCGCTCGGCGATGCGGCTGCTCTTGATGATCTCCTGTGCCGACTGCATGGGATCTATCCGGTAGTCCCACTGCGTCGCCTGCGTCATGGACGTCATCGGCTGCCGCGCTTCCCCTACCTGCACCACGGCCGTGGACTGGTATGTCCGCACCTGACGCGACGTGCGCCACACCGCGAACGCCACCACCAGCGCGAATACCGCGAGCACCAGCCACCACCGCCGCTGAATGGCAATCAGCGCGTTTCGCAGCGCGAGGTTTCGATCGCCCGTGCCGCTTCCCGTGATTGGTCCGTCGTCGAGAAATTCGCTCACAGGTATTTCAACGCGATATGAAATTGGCCAGCGAGAGCACAGCCGTCAGCGAGCTGAGAACTATCGTCCAGGTCTCTCGCGTCAATCCGCGCTTGCGTGGAATGTACAACACGTCGTTCGAGTTGAGTACGTAACGCCCGGTGGGGCTTCCCGAAAGCGCGCTCTGAAGATCGACACGCACGGCCTTGCCTTCGCGCACCACCTGGGCCTTAGTCAGGTCCGCTCGCTCCGTGGGCCCGGCTGCCCGCGACAGCAGCTGAAGCAGACTGGCGCCGGGCTCCACCGAATACGGTCCAGGCTGCCGCACCTCTCCCAGAATGGCTACGCGAAGCAGGAGCTGCACCGAAAGAGATGGCTCCAGGTTCCCGCGCGCGATGAGATGCTCGCGCAGCCGGTCCTTCACCGCGTAGGGGCTCAAGCCGGCCACCGCGATGTCCCCCAATCCCGGGATCTGCACGATGCCCCGGCTGTCGATCAGAAACTCACCGCTGAGCTCGGGCTCGCCGAAAATCCCGAGCTGCAGCGCATCGCCGGGCTGCACGACGCCCACGTTGATGGGTCGTGGCGTCAGCGAGTCCTCCTGCGCCCGGGCCACCGGCGCAGCGACCAGCAGAAGCGCCGCGACCAGCGAGGCGCTACGGATAGCGGAAACGATACGTGCCGGTGACATGCGCTCGGAGCGAAGTCGCGGAAAGCGACGGTTGGTGGTCCAGGTTGTCGAGACTCGCCAGCTCACCAAGCAGCCGCAAGGTGAATCGCGTGTCCAGCACCGACACCCCGCCCTGTGCTATCCACGCGCGTACTGGCGCGGGTCGCTCGGTGGTGACCGATGGAAAGGGCTCGCCGGCGTGGCCGAAGGCACCTTGTGATGGGCGATCGAAGATGCGCTGCGCACCCTGACGCCATCTCGCTACTCCGCCAGCAAGGCGCATCCGCGCATTCGGCCACAGCTCCCCCGATGCGCGAAGCATGTCGGCATCGGGGCCCAGTTCGGATCCGATCGGCGCATCGTACTGCTGGTACACCGCGGCGTAGTAGTCACGCAGGTAGGTGTAGCTGCCCACGCGCCGATATTCCACCCCGACCGAGGCTGGACGCGCCATTGGCACCGCCAGAGTGCTGGCAAGGCGCCATGCCAACTGGTGTGGAAGATTCTCTCTGTCGGCGGCATCGATCTGAATGTCGTCGATGACCAGCTCGGCTTCGAGGGCAGCCCCGCCGCGCACGAATCGTGTGGCCGCGAACGCCGTCAGGTTGTTCTCGTCCGACGCGCCACCGGCATGGCTCGAGTCATTCTCGGCGACTACGTAAATGGTCACCGGATTCACGAAGGCCAGATCGACGCCTCCGCCGCGGCGCGTCAGCAGCGCCGTCTCGCCGAGCGTCACCTCCCAGCTCGGCGTTATGCGGGCGGTGAGAGCGTGCGCCGCGAGAAAGCGGTGCACCCTCTGGGGAGGTGTGCCAGTCGCCAGTCCATCAGCTTCGGTGAGCACCACGTCATCCACGGTCGCGAACATGCCACGCGCCTCGAATCGCCTCCACCTGGCGCGAAGCGACAACCTGTCCATGGGTGGTCCGTGCGCCGAGAGCATCAGGGATTCGCGGCCAGAACCGCCTAACCAGGCTTCCCAGCCGCGTCCGAGAAGTGCGGTCAGCGGCCCGATCTGCGCCGTGAGGTATGCTTCGCCCAGATCGACGACTGCCTCACTCTGCCTGAAGCCTCGTCCACGCTGAGCGGGGTCGTTCTGCCTGTCGGACTGCGCATACCCCTCGAGCACGGCGGCCACCTGCGGCCCCCCGTCCCACGTCACCCGTCCTCGAACTATCCCCACGAACACCGGATCGCCTAGCGAATCGGGGCGCGTACCGGCGAACAGCGGCCGAAACTCCCTCTCTCCAAGGGCAGTCGCCCGCCCTTCGACGCTACCACCAACTCGAAGCCCCGAGCCGGAAGCGGAATCCGCCCCCACATTCCCCATTTCCCCTTTCCCGTTTCCCGCCAGAAATCGGCGTACCAACTCCTCCCTCACCACCCCCCCGCACCGAGCGTCGCCGGCGCTTTCGGTCAGCGCGCGCCGCACATCGCCGGTGAGATAGGGACGGAAGGGCGAAGGGCGTCCCGCCGCGCAACCGGCGCGAGCCAGCGCGTCGAGCTGCTCGTATGCCGGATCATCCAGCGGCAGCGAGACGAGGGCATGCTGCGCGCGCGCCGGTGCGGCAGCGGCGGCCAGCGTGAGGCTGGCGGCCACCGCCCGGTACATCCGGCGAGCCACGCTCACCCGGCCGTCCTGCTCAACGTCAGCGGTTCCGTAGCGCCGAGCCGATCCCGCAGGTTCGCCAGCAGCGAGGCCTGCGGAGAGAATTCGGGAACCAGTTCCTCCAGCCGCCGGAGTACGAGCCGCTCGTCGCGCCCTTCGAGCGCTTCCCACAGCTGCGTCAGGCCGCGATCGAGGCTCCCCTGAGGTTCGCCGGCCACGACGCGGATCTTTTCGTATCGCGTCGGAAGGGTCTCCTCGCAATCAGAGGTAAGCTGCTCGTGCAGCTTCTCACCGGGGCGCAGTCCCGTGTAGACGATTGGTATGTCGACGTCAGGCTCGAGCCCCGATAGGCGGATCAGGTTGCGCGCCAGATCGGCGATCTTGACCGGCCGCCCCATCTCGAGCATGACGATGCGGTCGCGCGCTTCCTCGAGCACCGAAGCCTGCAGCACCAGCTGCACCGCCTCGGGGATCGTCATGAAGTACCGTGTCGTCTCCGGGTGGGTGACCGTGACCGGTCCACCGTCGGCAACCTGCTGCTGGAAGAGCGGCACGACCGAGCCGTTGCTGCCCAGCACATTCCCGAACCGCACCGCCACGAAGTGGTTGCGCCCCCTCTGATTCAGCGAAAGCACCAGCTTCTCGGCCAGCCGCTTGGTCGCACCCATCACGTTGCTCGGCGACACCGCCTTGTCGGTGGAGATGAGCACGAACTTGGCCCCATGCTCCGACGCCAGCTCCGCCACCGCCATGGTGCCGAACACGTTGTTATGCACAGCGTGCCGAATGTTGTCCTCCATCATCGGCACGTGCTTGAACGCGGCAGCGTGATAGACCAGCTCCGGACGCAAATCGCGGAAGGCACGCTGGAGATCGCCGCGCGAGCAGATATCGCAGAGCAGCGACTTGACGTGGACCGACGGTTCCTTGCGACACAGTTCCTGCTCGATCAGGTAAAGTCCGTTCTCCGAACGCTCGAGCAGCCCGATCGTCTCCGGACCATAAGTGGCTATCTGTCGAGCCAGCTCGGCGCCGATGGATCCGCCGGCGCCCGTGATGAGAACCCGCCTGCCAGCGATCTCGCTGCGAATCTTGGTGGCGTCCAGATGCACCGGCTCGCGACCGAGCAGATCCTCGATGCGCACCGCGCGCACCTGGCTCATCTGCACCGTGCCGTCGCGCAGAGCGGCGATGGCCGGAATGATCTTGAACGGCACCTTCGTATCGAGACAGCGATCGACGATGGTCTGGATCTGCTCGCGAGCAGCCGACGGAATCGCGATGATCAATTCGTCTGCCGGATGCGTTTGCAGCACCTCGCCCAGTTCCGATGCGGTGCCTAGCACCTCCACACCGTGGATGCGAAAGCCGACCTTGTACTTGTCGTCGTCTACGAAGCCGATGGGGATGTACCCGAGCCGTGGATTGTTGTTCATCTCGCGGAGCAGCAGCTCACCCGCGTCGCCCGCTCCGATGATCAGAACCCGGCGCAGTCGTGATGCAGTCATTGGCCGGCGCCGCTCGCGTACCGCGCGCAGCACGAACCGCATCCCTCCGATCAGTCCGATCGTAAGGATCGGATCGAGGAGCAGGATGGACCGCGGCATCGCCGACGCCTTGCCAAGGAAGAGCAGCGCCGCGATGAACAGGAAGGAACTGGCTACGACGGCCTTGATCAGGTCGAACGCGTCGCGCATCCCGACATACCGCCACCACCCGCGGTAAAGCCGAAAGTACGCGAACGCCAGGAGCCGCAGTACGATCACCAGCGGCAGCGTGGCCAGAAAGGTCTCGAAATACGGAGTGGGTATTCCCCACTCGAAGCGCAGCAGAAAAGCCAGCGTATAGCTGGCGGCCACGAGCGCCACATGAAGCGCGATCAATACGATCGTGCGATAGCGCAACAGCAGTGCGAGCACGATACTCCCCATGAAAGTTCAGGCGCGCCGACGCGTCCGATTAGTCGCATTGGGCAAATTTCGGACCCGTTAGACCACCGACATCGTAGCGGAGCGCTACCATTAAAGGTAGTGGACGACGCGCAACGTGAAATGTTACTCGCTGCACCGGGCCGAACAGTGTGCGGCGGATCACGCCACGTAAAAGGCCCGAATCTCCTGGACCGTCTGCTCCAGATGGGACTGCGTGAGCTCCGGATAGATCGGGAGCGAGAGCACCTCCCGAGCGGCGCGCTCCGACTCCGGAAAGCTGCCCTCCTGGTAGCCCAGATAGGCAAAACACGGCTGCAGGTGCAACGGAATCGGATAGTACACCTTGCTGCCGATTCCCTTCGCGGCGAGCGCGGCCTGAAGCTCATCGCGGCGCTGTGCCCTGATGGTGTACTGATTGAAGATCGATTCGTTTTCGGGTACGATCACCGGCGTCTGCACCTCCGACAGGCCCGCGAGCGCGGAATCGTAAAACGCCGCATGCGCCCGGCGAGCCGCGCTCCAGCCTGCCAGATGCGGCAGCTTGGCCAGCAGCACGGCGGCCTGGAGCGTGTCGAGGCGGCTGTTGTAACCAACCTCTTCGTG
>JBPCLX010000039.1:0-29815 GCA_051002815.1 Gemmatimonadaceae bacterium | reverse complement strand
TTCGACCGGTGAATGCGCTCGAACGACTCCGCGATCACCGCCCGAACGCCGAGCAGCAGAGTACCCTTCGCCGCCCAGTCGCGTGACGATCCCGTGCCATACTCCTTTCCCGCTATGACGACGAGCGGAGTGCCGGAGGCGATGTACGACATCGCCGCATCGTAAATGGGCACCGGCTTCGAGTCAGGCGACGTCTGGGTCCAGCCGCCTTCCGTCCCCGGCGCCAGCTCGTTCCGCAGCCGGATGTTGGCGAAAGTCCCCCGCATCATTACCTCGTGATTCCCCCGCCGCGATCCGTAGGAGTTGAATTCCCGGGTCGTGACGCCCTGCTCGATCAGCCACTTCCCCGCCGGGCTCGACGCGGGAATGGACCCGGCCGGAGAGATGTGATCCGTCGTAATGGAATCTCCCAGCAGTGCCAGGCAGCGCGCGCCGGTTATCGGCTGCACTGAGGGCACAGCGCGCGTCATCCCCTCGAAGAACGGCGGGTTCTTGACGTAGGTCGAATCGTCCTGCCACGCATACGTCTGCCCCTCCGGCACGTCGAGCGCGCGCCACTGCTCGTCGCCATCGAAGACGTTCGCGTACTGCTTCTCGAACATCTCGCTCTTCACCGCCTTCAGGATCAGGTCCTGCACCTCGGTCGGACTCGGCCAGATGTCGCGCAGGAACACCGGGCCGTCGGTTCCAACACCTAACGGCTCGGTCATCAGGTCGATGTCCATCCGGCCGGCAAGTGCGTACGCCACGACCAGTGGTGGGGAAGCCAGGTAGTTGAAGCGTGTCAGCGAGTTGATCCGGCCCTCGAAATTGCGGTTGCCCGACAAAACCGACGCCACGATCAGCTTGTGTTCCTCGATCGCCTCGGCGACGGGAGGAGGCAGCGGGCCGGAGTTGCCGATGCACGTGGTGCATCCGTAGCCCACCAGATTGAAGCCGAGGGTGTCGAGCGCCTCCTGCACGCCCGCCTTGGCGTAGTAGTCGGTGACGACCTTGGATCCCGGCGCCAGGCTCGTTTTCACCCATGGCCTGGTGCGCAACCCCTTCTCGACGGCCTTTTGCGCCAGAATGCCGGCGCCGAGCATTACGCTGGGATTGGATGTATTGGTGCAGCTCGTTATGGCGGCGATCACGACGGATCCATGGCGCAGCGTGAACGTTTGCCCATCCATCTCGACCTTGACGCCGCCATGCGCGTGTGTCTGGTCCTCCTGCTCGAGCGCGATCGCCGCCGTGGCAAGCTCCGGCTCCGCCGACACGGCCTGTGCCCGTTTCATTGCCGCCGCCGCGGCCGGCGTACCGGCGCGCGCGAGCTCCGCGGTGCTCGCTTCGCGGAACATCGCCTTTGCCTTGTGAAGCGGCACGCGGTCCTGCGGCCGCTTGGGGCCCGCCAGGCTCGGCTCGACGGTGCCCAGGTCGAGTTCGAGCGTGTCGGAGAAGATCGGGTCGGGTGTATCGTCCGTACGGAACAGTCCCTGCGCCTTGCAGTACGCCTCGACGAGCTTCACGTGATGCTCGCTCCGCCCGGTGAAGCGCAGGTACTTGAGCGTCTCGGCGTCGCAGGGAAAGAACCCGACCGTCGCCCCGTACTCCGGCGACATGTTCCCGATAGTCGCGCGGTCGGCGAGCGACAGGTTAGACAGCCCGGCGCCGTAAAACTCGACGAACTTTCCGACGACCTTCTTGGCGCGCAGCATCTGCGTCACAGTCAACACGAGGTCGGTCGCCGTCGCACCAGCCGGCAGCTTGCCGTGCAACTTGAAGCCGATCACCTCGGGCACGAGCATCGACAGCGACTGGCCGAGCATCGCCGCTTCTGCTTCGATGCCGCCGACGCCCCAGCCTAGCACCCCCAGCCCGTTGATCATCGTCGTGTGCGAATCTGTGCCGACGAGAGTGTCGGGGTAGGCCACCTTCTCCCCGTCTTCCTCTCCGGCAAACACGGTGCGGCCAAGGTACTCGAGGTTGACCTGATGGCAGATCCCGGTGCCTGGCGGCACGACCCGGAAGTTGTCGAACGCGTACTGGCCCCACCGGAGGAAAACATAACGCTCGTGGTTGCGCTCGAACTCGCGCTCCACGTTGATCAGAAAGGCCGCGTCGGTGCCATACTCGTCGACCTGAACCGAATGGTCGATCACCAGGTCCACCGGCTGCAGAGGATTGATCTGCTTGGGATCACCGCCGAGCCTGACGATGGCGTCGCGCATGGCGGCGAGGTCGACCACGGCCGGTACACCGGTAAAATCCTGTAACAGTACCCGTGCGGTGCGAAAGGCAATCTCCTGCTGGCAGCCGGCGCGCGGATCCCATGTAGCCAGCGCCTGAATGTCCTCGCGCTTGACGAAGGCGTCGTCCTCGTTGCGGAGCAGATTCTCGAGCAGGATCTTGAGCGAGAACGGCAGCGAGCCGATCGTGCTCCCCTCCACGCCGTCGATTGAGTCGATGCGGTAAATGTGGTAGGAGGCGCCGTCGACGGTGAGTGTGTCGCGGCTGCCGAAGGTATTGCGAGAAGTCATGGTGCTGTCCCCAGTCGCGGCGATCGGAGCGTCGCCGCAATGATGATCGGAGCCACTGGGGGGCGGAGGCCGTCTCGCCCCGCAGGCTATTCACTAATCTAAATGGTATGTGGACGGCAGGCCGGACTAGAGGCCGGCATTCGTTGTAGTCCCTCCGGCTTCCTCCTTCAACCCCGGGTGGGGCGAACGCGACTCTCGCGCTTCTCCGGTCGAGGCGAGAGATTCCCCGACCGCCACATCGAACCCAGAGGAGCCGAGATCCAATGACGTCTGCGCCCCCCGTTCCGTCCGACATTGAAATCGCCCAGGCCGCGACCCTTCGACCAATCGCCGAGGTGGCGGCCGAGCTGGGCCTGGGTGCCGACGACATTCTGCCTTATGGACGGCACAAAGCGAAGATATCCCCCGAGGCGATTGCCTCGCGAAAGCCGACCGGCCGTCTGGTCCTCGTCACCGGGATCAGCCCGACGCCGGCGGGGGAGGGGAAATCGACGCTCACCATCGGGCTTGGCCAAGCGCTGCGGCGGTTAGGCAAAAAGGTCGTCATCTGCATTCGCGAGCCTTCGCTGGGTCCGGTGTTCGGCGTGAAGGGCGGCGCGGCAGGGGGTGGGTATTCGCAGGTGGTCCCGATGGACGAGATCAACCTCCATTTCACCGGTGACTTCCACGCCATCACCTCGGCGCACAACCTGCTTTCGGCCATGCTGGACAACCACATCCATCACGGCAACTCGTTAGGAATTGATCAGCGGAGGATAAGCTGGCCGCGTACGATGGACATGAACGATCGCGCGCTGCGATCGATAGTCGTCGGGCTCGGAGGGATGAACGGCGGTCCCACTCGCGAGGACCGGTTCGTCATCGTTCCTGGCAGCGAGATCATGGCGATTCTCTGCCTGGCGAGCGATCTGCAGGATCTGGAGACGCGTCTCGGGCGCATAATCGTGGGACTGCGTCGCGACCGCACGCCGGTCCGCGCCAGCGACCTCAAGGCGCACGGAGCAATGACACTGCTGCTCAAGGATGCGCTCCTGCCCAATCTGGTGCAGACGCTGGAAGGCGGCCCGGTACTCGTGCACGGCGGCCCGTTCGGCAACATCGCGCACGGTTGCAACTCGTTGGCCGCCACCAGGCTTGCCCTCTCGCTCGGCGAAATCGTGCTCACCGAAGCCGGATTCGGTGCCGACCTCGGCGCCGAGAAGTTCTTCGACATCAAATGCCGGTTCGGCGGCTTGAAGCCCGAGGCGGCGATCGTGGTTGCAACGGTACGGGCGCTCAAGATGCAGGGAGGGGTGAGCAAGGACCGGTTAGGTGCGGAAGATGTCGCCGCACTTCTCCGGGGAATGGTGAACCTCGAGGCCCACGTGAGGAACGTCCAGAAGTTCGGCGTTCCACCTGTAGTTGCCGTCAACCGGTTCATCACCGACTCCGACGAGGAGCTGGAAACGGTGCTCGAGGCGGCGAGGTCATGGGGAGTGCGAGCCGCGGTCAGCGATGTGTGGGAAAAGGGCGGCGAAGGTGGTGAGGCGGTCGCCGCACAGCTGTTCGCGGAACTGGAAGAGGGCAAGGCCAGATTCGCGCCCTTGTACGACGCCGGCAGGCCGATCCGTGAAAAAATCGAGACGATCGCCCGCGAGATCTACGGTGCCGACGGCGTGGACTTCCTGCCTCCGGCGGCGAAATCGATCGACCAGATCGAGAGCATGGGGTACACCGACACTCCCGTATGCATGGCCAAGACGCAGTATTCGTTTTCAGATGATCCCACCAAGCTCGGCCGGCCACATGGCTTCCGCATAACGGTGCGCGACGTCTACATCTCCGCTGGAGCAGGATTCGTCGTCGCGCTGGCCGGGGACATCATGACGATGCCCGGTCTGGGCAAGGTACCCAGCGCCGAAGGGATCCGGGTACTGGCCGACGGGCGGATCGAGGGGTTGTCCTAGTCAGGCGGGACTGGCACCCGTTCGCCTCGCACAGCAGCGGCTCAATGCCCGACGTGCCGGCGCGGGTGTGCCCGCGCCGGCACGTGGCGGCTAATTGCTCAGCTGACCTCGCACGGCGCCGCCTTGGAAATCCGACGTGTGGACGTTCACGTAATAGTCGGCTGGGTTGGCGATGATGTCATCAACCAGCTCGTCAGTCGCATCGACGCAACCGTCAGCGGTCCCATTAGCGAGTGGTGCCGACAGTGTGACCACTACTGGACCCGCGACTCCGACAGCAGCCTCATGGATGTGGGCCGCGGCGGCCGGCAGAGTGATGTTGGCAACGTCGATATCCCAGCAGACCTCGTTGTCGTCGTCGTTCAGCTCGATTTCGGCCGTCCCGGTGCCGTCGGCATCGCCGGGACCGGGCGCTTCCGCGGCGCCCGTCAGAGTGGCTACAAGCGTTTCAATGTCGGGTCCGGTGGGATCATCGTCGTCATCGCAACCCACGAGAGTGACGCCGACAAGTGCTGCAACTACGAGAAGTCTACGCATACTACCCTCCGCTCTTTGGCGATAATATTTCGATGAAACAGCCGCGCTCGGTTTGAACTTCCATCGCCGTTTCCGGTGGGCGGGGGTCGCAAGACGCAGGCCTTCGATCTTTTCCCAAGTAATAGTTGATACAGATGCACTGCCGAGGCTGGTGCGTTTTTCTTTGGCAATGCGTTCAGTCGTAAGGCGTTGCGATATCCCATGAATGTCGCGTCTTCCGCCACGCGGCCGGCGGCCTGAGCATTGCAAGCCCCGGAGTGTCGACCTGTTCCGGGGACGGGTATTGAGGGATGAGGACGGATCGATCGTCACGCGACAGCCGCGGTTCGAAACCCGCACGATTCTCGCCGCGCCAACCAAGCCTGTTGCGACCCACTGGAAATCGTGAAGTCCATTTTTGATTACGGGATCCGGCACCGCCGACACGAGCGAACAATCCCGCAACCGTCAACCATTCGCGTCTTCCTGGAAATGCCCCTTTTGCAGCCTCTTGATCCCGTTCCACTTGCCCACACGCTCATGTCGATCGAATCGACGAGCGGACGCGAGGGTCAGATGATGGGCTGGGTGCACGCGATCCTGCAGGACAGAGGGTGGCGCGTCAGGCGAATTCCCGTTTCGCCTGACCGGGAGAACGTGCTGGCGGAGTGGGGCGACGATCCAACCATCACGTTTTCCACCCACCTCGACACAGTCCCGCCATACAGGCCGCCCAGACTGGACGCACAGCGCCTCTGGGGTCGCGGCGCCTGTGACGCCAAGGGAATCGCCGCGGCGATGATCTGTGCGGCCGATCGACTGCGCGAGGGCGGCATGCCGGTAGGGCTCCTGTTCGTCGTAGGCGAGGAAACGACGCACGACGGGGCCGCAGCGGCCAATGCCGTGTCGAATACGAGCCGTGTGCTCATCAACGGCGAACCTACCGAGAGCAAGCTCGCGGTGGGCACCAAGGGAGCGTTGCGGGCCGTCGTTCGCGTGGAAGGGGTCGCCGCGCACTCCGCCTATCCACAGCACGGCAGATCGGCAACCGCCGCGCTTGTCGAGCTGCTGCACGAGCTGCCGCGGCTGGCATTCCCGCACAACGACCTGCTCGGGGAGACGACCGTGAACATTGGCGAGTTGAGCGGAGGCGTCGCCGACAACGTGTTCGCGCCCAACGCGGAAGCGCGAATCATGCTGCGTGTGGTGAGCGATCCTGACGAGACCTGGGCCGTTCTCGAGCGATGGGCACACGGCCGGGCGACGATCGAGCGCGTGCTCGAGGTGCCGCCGGTTCAGCTGGCGACGTTGCCGGGGTTTGAGACCGCGGTCATGGCGTTCGCCACCGACATTCCCGCACTCTCCAATTGGGGCACACCCTATCTATTCGGACCCGGCTCGATCCAGTATGCGCACCGCGAGGACGAGCACATCGAACTCGACGATCTTCGAGCGGCGGTCGGGAATTACGAGCGCCTGGCGCGGGCGGCCGAGAAGAAATGAGAGGTGCGAATTGCGAGAACAGCCAGGTAGCACAAGGCTCTGCTCGCAATTCGCAATTCTCATTTCTTTTCTAGTTCCCCCCGGCTTCCGCCGTCGGCTGCCGCTCGGGATCGGTTGACTCTTCGCCGCTACCGTCGAGCCAGCGCACCTTGATTGCGTCTGTGGGGCACTGGCCCACGAAATGGCCATCAGCGGGAGACCACTCCAGCGGCGAAAGAACGGGATACGCTTTCTCTCCAGCATCCATGCGCATCAACCGTGGGGCCAGGGCGACACAGGTGCGGCAACCGATGCACTTCTTTTCGTCGACTTCCAGCTCCACCATCCGGCGAGGATGAACGCCTCCCCGGCCGCGTAGTGAATTGCCGATGAGGCCTAGCGAAGCAATCGCGGTACGGTAGCCGGTTTCCATCACATCTTTCGCACCCTCGAAGTTGAACCAGCCCACCTCGGCGACCCGCGGGCGGATGAGCAGTAGTGGCGGTCCCTTCCAGGTTTCCAGCGGCTGATGCTGTAGCGTATGCATCATGATCGTCGCGGCTCGCATGTAGATCGACGCGAAGCCCTCGGCAGTGATGTCCGCAACAGGCGTCAGGTCGGAGCTGCCGACATCGATTGCGATCACCGCCTTCTGTCCAACGGCGGCGACCGCGGCCGGGAGATTGTCCACCACGCCGCCATCGATGCACACGCGCCCGTCCACGCATCCTGGCGGAAAGGCCCCCGGCAGTGCGCAGGAGGCGTACACGGCGTCGAGGATGGATACATCGCGTAATCCCGGCAGTCCCCACACCACCTGCGTGCCGCTCTCGATGTCCACCGTGTTCACGAGCAGCGGGATCTTCGTGTCGCGAAAGGTGGCGTCGGCGGGAATGACGCTCGCGCAAAGGGTGCGCAGCCGGTCTTCCAGATAGAGCGAGGGTGACCGCATCCGCTCCAGCAGCATCCCCATGTGGTTGATGCGGAACAGGTCGCGGCGCTTGAGCGTACGCGCACGCTTGGCCATTTCCGAGGCCGGTACGCCAAGGGCGTAGGCCGCACCGATGAGCGCTCCAATGCTGGTTCCGGCGACGACCGAGGGGCGCACGCCATACTCCTCAAGCGCGCGCAGCACACCGATATGGGCGAAGCCTTTGAGGCCTCCCCCGCCGAGCACGAGTGCCGTCTGCGCCGGAATATCCGGCCGTTTTCTGATTGGCTGCTGGGACATGGCTATCGTGTTCGGTGGCTCGGTCCGCTCATGTAGGACGATCCATCCAAGGGTTCATTACACCGCGAAGGGGGTCGAGGGTCGCGGGTCGAGGGTCGAGGGTCGCGGGTCGAGGGTCGCGGGTCGAGGGTCGCGGGTCGAGGTCGAGGGTCGTGGAGAGTACATTACCTGCGGTTTTTCCTCGCATCTCGCAACTCGAATTTCTTCTCATGGATCCACTTCTGAGATTTCGGTCCGAGTTCCCGATCCTCTCGCGCACCAATTACCTGGTATCCAACTCGCTTGGCGCCATGCCGCGCACGGTTCCGGCGCGATTGGCGGAGTACGGCGACGCGTGGGCGGCCGACGGGGTACGGGCGTGGGCGAACGGGTGGTGGGAAATGCCGGTGGCGGTGGGCGACGTCATTGCTCCGCTCCTCGGCGCCGGCGCCGGCGAAGTGGTAATGGCACCTAACGTATCGCTCGCGCAGGCGATGGTCATCTCGGCGATCGATTTTTCCAGTCCGCGCGATGGGCTGGTCACCACCGCACTTGATTTTCCCTCTGTGCGGTACGTCTACGACGGACTCGGTCGGCGGCTCGGAGCCCGCATAGTCGAGGTGCCGAGCGAGGATGGCATCGGGGTAGACACCGAGGCACTGCTCGCGGCGATCGACGAGCGCACGCGACTGGTGGCAATCTCGCACGTGCTGTTCCGGTCGGCGTTCGTCATCGACATCGACGCGGTGTGCCGGCGAGCGCGAGAGGCCGGGGCGCTGGTGATGCTCGACGCCTTTCACTCGGTAGGCGTCATGCCGGTCGACGTAGGAGCGACCGGGGCGCACTTCCTCACCGGCGGCGTGCTCAAGTGGTTATGCGGTGGACCTGGCGGATGCTTTCTGTACGTGTCGCCGGAGATTCGCGATGAGCTGGCTCCCGGGGTGACCGGATGGCAGTCGCACGCGCGGCCGTTCTCCTTCGAGCTCGGGCATGAGCCCGCCGCCGGGCCGTTCCGCTGGCTGACCGGCACGCCGTCGATCCCTGCGCTGTACGCGGCGACCGAGGGGCCGCGGCTCGTCAGCGAGGCCGGCATCGGCCCCATTCGCGAAAAGAACCGCCGGCAGACCGCGCGGCTCATCGAGCTGGCCGATGCGCGCGGCTACCCGGTCCAGGCGCCGCGCGACCCCGATCTTCGCGGGGGCGCTGTCGCCTTAGCCGTTCCGAACGCAGAGGCGGTCGCGCAGGCGCTTCTCGCCCGGGATATCATCGTCGACTACCGCCCCGATGCCGGTATCCGAATAGCGCCGCATTTCTACACGAGCGACGACGAGATCGAGGAGTCGGTTCATGCCATCGAGGAGATCCTGGAAAAGGGCAGCTGGCGGGAGTTCGTGGAAGAGTCGAGGACGGTGACGTGAATTCTTCGAGGACGAGCGACACGCGACGCGCGACGCGGCGACCCCGAACCATGCGCGCCTCGCGTCGCGCGTCGCGCATCGCGCATCCCTCACCCCTCGGCTTCAGCCCTAGCTTCGCGTTTTGCCCCTCCGTATCTTCCCCCCAACTCAACAAGTGTGGAATGCACCGATGAGCAGCAAGCCTCCCAAGAAAGTCCGGAAAAAGTACACGAACAACGACCATCCGCTCGTCATGCTGAAGTTCGAGGATGGCCACGAGATCAAGATCTACAAGGGTTCCGGCAAGGAGTTCGATGCGTGGGCCGGCGAGCGCATCAAGGTGATGGCATCGTACGATCCGACGACCAACGCGCGTGAGCTGGTCGAGGAGCGCAAGTCCGACGATTTCGAGGATGCCTAGCAGGGCCTGGAGCGCGGCGGTCATCGCGGCGCTCCTGCTGGCGCTTCCGGCCGGCGCCTGCGTCCGGGCTCAGGGAAGTCAGGCGTCCGCCCCCGACGCCGCTCAGCGAGCCGATACGGCCGCGCTGCGAAGCGCGCTCGAATCCCTCGCCGAGGCGCATCACGGAGTCGTGGGATACGCCGTGCACAATCTGGAGACAGGCGAGCGCCTGACGCGACGAGGCGACGAGACCTTCTCCACCGCGAGCCTGATCAAGGTCCCGATTCTCGTTACGGTGTACGATCTGGTCGAGCGCGGCCGCCTTTCGCTCGATGACCGGCTTACCGTGCTGGCGATCGACAAGGTGCCCGGTTCGGGATTGCTGCAGCATCTGCACGACGGAGCCGAGATTACAGTACGTGACGCCGCGTGGCTCATGACCACGATCAGCGACAACACGGCTACCAACCTGCTGCTCGACCGAATCATCATCAGGCGGGTGTGGGAGAAAATGGAATCACTTGGACTGATGAACACCAAGGTGCACAGCAAGAGTTTTCTTCGTTCTTCCAGCGTGGCGATGGACAGCTCGGCCAAGTACGGCCTTGGCGTGACGACCCCTAACGAAATGGCGCGGCTGTTCGAGCTCATGGCCGAGGGAAAGACGGTGAGTGCGTCGGCCGACTCGTCGATGATCGTCATGCTCGAGCACAACACCGACGACGTGATGCTGCAGCGCTACGTGAGCGGAGCCGGTGCCGCGCACAAGACGGGTG
This sequence comes from Gemmatimonadaceae bacterium, assembly GCA_051002815.1. Classification (GTDB taxonomy): domain Bacteria; phylum Gemmatimonadota; class Gemmatimonadetes; order Gemmatimonadales; family Gemmatimonadaceae; genus JALZIF01. The sequence continues at coordinate 19,569 of JBPCLX010000039.1, read as the reverse complement.
CCACGAACTCGGTTCGCACCGAGTGCACGCTCTGGCGGCTTCCCGCACGCGTGGTCGCATGCGTTATGACCAAGGACAACGAAGACACCCGCTGGGTGCTTGACAACGAGGCGCAGGTGACAATGGCGCGCCTTGGCGAAGTGATCGCCAAGGCCTGGCGAGCGCCGGCCGCCGCGGGCGCCCCCTGACCAGGAGCGCGCGACTCCATGCCGGCTAACTTCCCGGAACCGTCGGACGGTCGCAGCTCACTGTCGACCCGGAAGCTTTCCACGGGTCGTACCGGTCTCATCTTGGGGGCGGTGGTAGTGCTCCTGATGCTGGTCGCGTTCGTTTTCTTCTGGCGAGGCTCGGGCGCCCGTCAGCCCGACGGCACCCGCCCGCCCCCGGCGCCGGTGGATTCGCTCCGCTAGGACCGTCGCTGGATCACGCGCCGGGAATGCGCCGCGCCTCGAACAGCAGCCGTTCCGGCGCGGCGCCCAGCGCCTGAATCGGCCAGCAGGTCGTGAGAGTCAACACCGGCTCTGCCGTCGAGTACAGCGCCGGCGCGCCACGCCTGACGATCGTTCGTTTGGATACTATCCACCGCGTACTGCCGGCCAGCGTTTCGGTCACGACGGTATCGCCGATTGCGAGCGCCCCGAGCGAGCGGAAATGCCGGTCCCGGTGGGCGGAGATCACCGCGTTCCCGGAGTCGCCGGGCATTGCGCTTCCCGGCAGGTGGCCTGGTCCGGCCCGCAAGTCGGTATCCCCTACGCCCTCGACCACCACTTCATCGAGCCGCAATCGCGGAATCATCAGCCGCGCCATCGGCGCACCTTTACGCACAGCCACCAGCGAGCGGTTAGGCGCAACCGCCAGCTCCGCCGCTTCCACAGCCTGCCGAGCGGTCAGCTGATCCCACGCAGAGCGGGCGCGGTCCCGCGCCAGTGCTGCCGCGGCAACCTCGCCCGCCGCGGCGGTGAGCAGCACCGCGCCCATAACGAGCATGATGGAGGACGCGACGCGCCTGACGCTGCCTTGCCCAGGCCCAGACCGTTTCCCGATTCTCATTTCCCGTCCTACTTGCGTCGCAGCAGCATGCCGGCGCCGATCAGCGAGGCCCCGAGCAGTGCGAGCAGCGGAAATGGCGTAGCCGTGTCAGGCGCCGGCGCGCCGTCGCGGAACGATTCCGTTCGGCGGGGCGTGGTCTCGCGCGGTATGTGAGCAGTGTCCGCCACCGGGCCTCCGATCGTGTCGACCGGCTGAGCGGCGATCACGGGCCCGCCGGTGGTATCGGCGGGCACTGTCGGAGTGAGCGAGTCCGCTGCTGCCGTCCTGATGCCCATCGCCACAGCCGCGCTGTCCACCCATGCCGACATCTCCTGCAACCGGTTCGCGGCGCTCGTGTCACGAATCGTCGTATCCGATCGCATGGAGCGAGGGACCGACGGCTTCACCTCCCTGGGGGGCGGCGCGACGACGGTCGTGAACTGCGCCGGCAGTGCCTGGGCCGTCGCGCTCACCGCGATTACGGCCAGTAACACATATCGAGAAGAGGACACAGTCCCTCCAGAATTGTTGACGTAGACTTACAATACCCCCAGGCGCAGGGAGCGTGCCGAACGCAGTCGGGAATCGGGAATCGGGAACGGGGAACTGGAAATAGGAATCGGAACGACGACACGGGAAAGCCATGCTCCAGATCGCAGCCGAAGTCCAGGATGCACTTTCGTCAGGATCTCCCGTTGTCGCTCTCGAGAGCTCCGTGCTTGCGCACGGACTCCCCGTGCCGGCGAACGAATCTGCGATGCGCGCCATGGATCGCGCCATACGCGCCGCGGGCGCGATTCCGGCCATCACCGCAGTCATCCAGGGTATTCCCAATCTGGGTCTCTCGCCCGACCAGAGGCAGCGACTCCTCGCCAGGGTAGGAGTCCGAAAAGTTGGGGCGCGAGACCTTCCTCTCTGTATGGCTCAGGGTGCAGATGGAGCTACCACCGTGTCCGCTGCCCTGGCGATCGCGGCGCTCGGTGGGGTCCGCGTATTCGCGACGGGCGGCATTGGTGGAGTGCACCGCGGCGCGCCCTTCGATGAATCTGCTGACCTCGGCGCGCTCGGCCGGACACCCATCATCGTGGTCTGCGCAGGCGCCAAGTCCATTCTCGATCTCCCAGCGACGCTCGAGCGGCTGGAAAGCCATGGCGTGACGGTGATCGGCTATCGTACCAGCGAGCTTCCTGGATTCTTCACCGCTACCACGGGGCTTCCCCTCACTGCGCGAGCAGACTCCGAGCGTGAGATCGTCGCAGCGTTCACCGCTGCGCGAACGCTACGATTGCCGGGTGCGCTGCTGGTGGTTCAGCCACCACCATCAGGCGCGGCGCTGGACTCCCGAGTCGTCGATTCCGCCATCGCCGCGGCTCTGCAAAGGGCGGAGCGCGAAAGTGTTACGGGCGCGGCGGTCACGCCGTTCTTACTGGAGGAGGTGGACCGCCAAACTGGCGGGCGTTCCATCGGCGCGAATCTCGCGCTACTGGAAGCCAATGCCGGGCTGGCTGGCCGGCTCGCCATGGAACTCTTTCGTGCCGGCGTACACTAAATGATTGGTGAGCGAACCCGTCGGTAGGGAGAAAAGCGCACTGCGTCGCATCCACGTGTTGGAGCTATATTGGCGGGATGCTGGCGGCTACAAGGTGCGTCATGATATTTGTGGGATGAAAAGGACCACCATTGTTCGCTTTCACGAGTCAGTTGTCAAGCGTTGAACTCCGTACGCGGCGAGTGGTAGTATAGGCTGAATCCCGACCGCGGAGGTTGCCGTCAAATGCCTACCCCGTTCATGAGTTCCGAAGAGTACGACGAGCGAGCGCACGAGCTCTATAACGAGGGCTCGTACGACGACGCTCTTGGTGTACTGCGCGAGGGGCTCTCGCTCTATCCGAATTCGGTGGAGTTGCACGTGGGGGTTGGGTACGCGCGACTCGCACGCGAGGAGTTCTACCTCGCTCGGCGCAGCTTTGAGGAAGCGCTCGTCTACGACCCCAATCACGAAGACGCGCTCGCCGGCATGGGAGAGACGGCGCTGCACCTCGGTCAGAACGAGGAGGCGGTGCGCATCTTTCGCCGGTGCCTGGATCTCGGACTTCGCGACGACCTCGAGCTCATGCTTCAGATCGGCCGCGCATTGCTCAAATGGGATCTCGCCGAAGATGCGTGCGAATTCTTCGAAGTCGCGGTGCAGGAGTCGCCGGACTCCGCCGAGGCGCACGCTGGCCTTGGTTATGCTGCGCACAAGTCCGGGAGTGACGGTGAAGCCGTGACGCATTTGGAGCGGGCGCTGCGACTCGACACCGATCATATCGAGGCCCGGTTATACCTGGCCAACCTTCGCTATGATCTGGGCGATTTCGAGTACGCGCTCCACCATTTCGATCTCACCGAACCCGACGATCATTGGTCGGACATGGGCGTACTCAGGTTGATCGAGCTGCGTCGCATGTTTGGCGGCTACGTCGAGAACGATGCGCGGCTGCGCCCATGGTACCAGCGTATGGAAGAGCTCGACGTCGAGACCGACGCGACCGACGACCTGCTCGCCGAGATAGAGATGCATTTCGGACGCGGCGAGGAGGAATCGCGGGAGCGGTTGACGGAGTTCGGCACGCTACTTTCTACGCTGGTGGAGCAGGGGACTGGGGTCGAGCATCGGATTATCGATGCACATGGGCGGCAATATGCCGGCAGCTGGGAGGAGATCGTGCGGCGCATGCGAGATGAGATAGGAGAGTCCCAGACGTTGCAGGAGTTCATGGCGCATCAGGCCCGGCGAATGCTGACGGCGCGCGGAATCGAGATTCCGACGCACGATGCGGAGAGCTTCCTTCGGGGCAGCGCGAACGCCGGTTTGCTGCGTATCGTGCGGTGAGCGAGGCCGATCAACGGGCCGCTCGCGAGACGATCGCCTCCGGGCGGCCGCTTGCCGATCGGCTCGGCCGTGCGGACCGGGATCCCGAAGATCAGGCGGCTGACGTCATCGAGCTCTGGTCGGTGACCCAGACCGCCCTGCGCGCGCTGGCGGGCGGCTCGTCGATGTCCGGGCGCGACCTGGTGACTACGCTGCGCCAGCGCAATCTCATAACGATCGATCAGGCTCACGCCGCGATCGAGCTGAAGGATGCGCGAGACCGCGCCGCCGACCGGCCGGATGGACCGGAGGAAGCGGACGTCGAGGCGGCACTGTCGGCGTTCTCGAGACTGGAGCACGGTTTTCTCGCCTTGGAGATGGGCGCGCCCCAGCTCGCCGATACTACCGACTTCGTCTCTCTCGACACGCCGAAGAACGTCCCGCTGCCTGACCAACCCACCGGCCGCCGGGTCGAGGGTAGAAGGTCCAAGGCTGTGATCATCGGGGCGTTGCTCGCGGCGGTACTCGCCGCCATCGTACTCGCGGTGGTCCTGCGGCCGGATTGGTTCTCGATAGGCGGAACCCCACCGGATGTCGAGCGCGGCATCGCGGCCTACCGAGAGGGGCGGCTCGCCGCGGCTCGTAGCGCGTTCGAGGAAGCTGCTCGGGACAATCCCGATCTCGCACTTCCCTATGTCTGGCTAGGCCGGGTGGCGCGGGACGAGCGCGACGACCTGAGCGCGGCGCGCGCCTTCTCTCGAGCCGAGCAATTGGAGCCGGAGAATGCACTGGTGCACCGCGAGATCGGCGCCTTCCACCTCGCTCGCGGCCGCTTGCAGCCGGCCGCCGAACGGTATGTCCGCGCCGTGCAGCTCGCTCCCGATGACCGGGTGTCGCAGGGATGGCTGGCGTGCGTCATGCATCGCCAGGGGCGGGTGGACGTGGCGCGCAACTTCGCTCAACGGGCGGGAAGTGGGCCATGGACCACCTGCCTGGCGACGCCGCCTGGCAGCGGAGCGTCTGTGGCCGTTCCGCGGTGAGTGAGTCCGCCTTCCACTCGCGCCTTACAAATCGTTGATATCGATACCCGTTCTCGATCCCGCATCGGTTCACCGCACGCGCCTGGACAACGGACTGACGGTGATCGTGCGGCGCGAGCCAAGTGCACCGGTGGTGGCGATCGTCACGTACGTGAAGGCCGGATATTTCGACGAAGCGGATGAAGTCGCCGGAATCGCGCACGTGCTCGAGCACATGTTCTTCAAGGGTACGCCCGGCCGTGGTGTCGGCGAGATATCACGCGAGACGAAGGCAGCCGGCGGATACCTGAACGCGGGGACGATCTACGATCACACGAGCTATTACACGGTGCTCCCTTCGTCGAGCTTCGCGCGTGGCCTCGAGATCCAGGCCGATGCATATGCGCACTCGCTCATCGAGGCCGAGGAGCTGAGCAAGGAGCTCGAGGTCATCATTCAGGAGGCCAGGCGTAAGGCCGATACCCCGGGGGCGGTTGCCCTGGAATCGATGTATGAGCTGCTGCACGACCGGCACCGAATGCGGCGGTGGCGAATCGGTACCGAGGATGGCCTTCGCCGCATGACGCGCGATGACCTGATGGGGTTCTATCGCACGTTTTACAGACCGAGCAACACGATCCTCTCGATCGTCGGCGACGTCGATGAGAGCGAAGCGCTGCGTGGGGCGGCGGAGGCGTTCGGCGAGATCCCGGATGCCATCGTGCCGCGTGATCGCGGCCCGTCGGAAAACGGCTCGGGTGGCTTTCGGTATCGCGAGATGGCCGGCGACATCACCCAGGCGCAACTCGTATTCGGGTGGCGCACGCCGCCGGCGAACCACCCCGACACTCCGCTGCTCGATCTGGCCGCATCCGTGTTAGGTGCGGGACGGGCATCGCGGCTCTACCGCGCCGTGCGCGAGCGCACCCTTGCATCTTCCGTGTCGGCCTTCAACTACACCCCGACCGACCTGGGTGTTTTCGCGGTGCACGCCGAAGGTCCGGCCGGCACCACCGCCGAGGCGGCGCGTGCCATCTGGGCGCAGATAGGCGATCTGCGTGAGGCGGGAGTGGAGCGGGATGAGCTGTGGCGTACCCGGCGCCTCATCGAGGCGCGCTGGATCCGCCGCCTGGAGACGGCGGAAGGGCAGGCCAACTATCTCGCGGAATGGGAAGCAGAAGGCGACTGGAAGCTCGGAGACAGGTATCTCGAGCGTCTGTTGATTCCATCGGAAAGCCAGGTGACCGAGGCGATCCGGCGATACCTGACGCCGGATCGAGCGGCGGTCGTAGTCTACAGGCCGCAGGGCGCGCCCGCGCTTGCCTCGAGTGCGGGACGGTTTCAGGAATTGCTGAACAGCGGGCGGCCGGATCCGTTGCCTACGTCACCGCCCCGCACTCCGTCGGCGCCTGCCGTGCATCTCGACGAAGCTTCGCTGGTTGGTGTCGAAGGGGGGATCTACCTCTATCGCACCCGGAACGACGTGCCGATCCTCGTCAGGCCGAAAAGTGGCGCGCCACTGGCCCACGTGGGTGTCTATGCGGCCGGCGGCGCGACTCAGGAGGCGGAGAATCTCGCCGGACTGACCCTGCTGCTCGCGCGCGGCGCCATCAAGGGAACCGCCCGCCGCACCGCGGAACAGGTCGCCGAAGATGCGGAGCTGCTCGGGGGATCGATCAACCCGCAAACGGGTCCGGAGCATTTCGGGTGGTCTCTTTCCGTGCCATCGCCTTACGCTGACGCCGCGCTCGACCTGCTGTCCGATGTGATTCAGTGCGCCACCTATCCGGATGAAATGGTGGAGATCGAGCGCTCGGTGGCCGGGGCGGAGGTTCGGCGCCTGCGCGACGACATGGGTCGCTATCCCATGCGGCTGCTCACCCAGGCCGCGTACGCGGGCCATCCTTATGGAGTACCGGTTGGAGGCACCGAAGCATCGCTGTTGGCGATCACGCCTGACGACATCCGGGGATGGCACGAGACACACGTACTCGAGGGGCCGCTGGTCCTGGCGGTGGTCGGCGCGGTGACGCCGAACGATGTCGCCAACCTTGCCGCGCGCGCCTTCCGCCGGCTGCGGGTGGCGGAGCCGCCCGACACGCCGCCAGCGCCCTGGCCAGCGGCACCGGTGACCGCGGTGGAGACCCGCAGCAAGGCGCAGACCGCCCTGGCACTCGCTTTTCCGGGACCCGGAAGGCGCGATCCCGAGCGGTTCGCCGCCGAGCTCCTGGCGGGAATAACGAGTGGCCTCGGAGGACGGTTCTTCGAGGAACTGCGTGAAAAGCGCTCGCTTGCGTATTCGGTGTTCGCATATCCGGTGGAGCGGGTCGCGGGCGGCATGTTCGCCGCTTACATAGCGACGTCGCCGGAACGGGAGGACGAGGCGCGCGAAGCTCTTCTCGCCGAGTTCGCGGCGCTCCGTGAGGCACCGGTGGAGGAAGAGGAATTGACGCGCGCCCAGGAATACACGATCGGCACTCATGCCATCCGTCAGGCGAGCGGGGCTGCGGTGCTTGGCGAGGCGGTCGATGCCTGGTTGTTCAGCTCGCTGCAGAATCTCGAGTGCTACGAGGAGAATGTGCGGGCGGTGACCCCTTCCGCGATACAGGCGCTGGCCGAGCGGTGGTTCGATCCGCAGCGGCTGGTTCAGGGCATCGTTCGAGGCACGCCTAGCGAATAGCGGGTGCGGGGGCCGTCCGATCGGCTGCTTCCTGGAAGGCTCGAACGGCGGCACCCATTCTGACCGCGGCCGGGCGAATACGCCCGTTCACGGCGCGCAGTCCCACCGGCTCGCCATAATCGGCGGCGGCGTGTACGAGCACTCCTCTCACCGCGGGCTGTCTCGATGCCCACGCCAGTGTGCCCCAGATTGCGCGCTCCTGATTGTGATCTCCGAACACCGCGGGCCACCCACCGACCTCCAGCAGCCAGTGCTCCATTGTGGAGCCGGCGGTAAGCCGCATCCAACGCTCGGCGGCAAGCAGGCGGGCTTCGACTCCGGCGCCTCCGTGCACGCTCGGTTCCAGGCGGAAGCCGACCGCATCGATAGGGGAGCCAGGACCGCGCGCCCATGCGTAGAGCGTGCTGTCGGAGGCCGAGAAGCCCGACAGCGGCAGCATTACGCGGGTCGCCGGCCGTGTGCGGCGGGTGACTTCCGCGGCGTAACGCAGATATGGAATCCAATCGGTCGCGGCGCCCCGATGGGCAGCGATGGCGGTGGGCGCCAGCGGCACCACGTACTCGGGGCGCAGGCGCCTGACGATCAATTCTATCTCTCTGGCACGCCGCGCCTGCCAGGCTGCACCGGTCGGGCCGCTGTCGTTCCGGGATTCGCCCGCGGCGAGCACAGCGATGAGCACCGCTCCGGCCCGACGGGGCTCTTCAATCGCGCGGGCGATCGAATCGGCGAGGGCATCGCTCGCCGCCCCCGGGGCAATGAACACGCTGAGCGCGGTGAGACCCAGCTCACGGGCCAGCGGCACGTCGCGAATGACGGCGTTGTCTTCGGGGCCGAGTCCCTCGACCACGGGAAACAGTCTGACGCCGATCGCGAGATCACCGGCCGGGCGCTCCTGAAGGCGTTCGCGAGCGAACTGTCGAAACGAGGTCGCCGCGTTCCAGGCCGGCGCGATCGACAGCAGGAGCAGTGTGCTCCAGGCGATGATCACGATCGTCGCGGAGGCGCGCAGCAGTACGCCGAATCCACGGGAGCGAACAGGTACCGCCGGCGCGAGAACCGGTGGAAAGAAGAAGAACGGATGGCCGGTGGCGGCGGCGCTGGCGGCGATGTCGATGGCTCCCGCGCCCGCCGCCGACAGTGCCACCAGGGGCTCAACCGGCGCGCCCCCTAACGAGATGTCGTAGCGCACCAGCGCCATCGCCGTCACGAGCAGGTCGTACACCACGATGACCGCGCCGAGCGGCCGGCCAACGTAGCCGCGGGCGGTCGCATACACCGCCTGCACCAGGATGGCCAGGCAGGTGGCCGGCCAGAGCCACGTCAGCGCCGATAGCGCGCGGCCGGTTATTACCGATCCGGTCATCGCTTCCACTAAGGCGGCCGGCGCGATCAGCAGCCCTCCTATCCCGCTGATCAGGAGCAGCGTGGCAGATGCATCGCGGCGCCGTGTGATGCGCCCCGCCACGACGATCGTCCCGGTGATGAACAGCAGGGTGAGCGCCAGGTGCGCCGTCGTCGCCACGACGGAGGCAGACACGCCTGCGCTCATCCGCGCTCGCGCTCCTCCTGTGCGATCGCACGCGGGGCCAGGCGGCGGCTGAAGACTTCGATCGCCTTGCGCACATCCCGGGTGACGGGCGCGAGCACATCGAGCATGAGGATGCCTCGCGACGGAACGCTGTGCAGCGCGATGTGACAGCCATCGAGCAGCAGGACCCCGCTCACCGACTCGTCAGGCTGCTGCCGGATGGTCGGCGGGGCCACGGTGGCGACGCCAAGCGCACCGGCAGCGGCAATAAGCAATCCTCCCAGGAGCGCGGGATCGCGGAGCGGTGCCGACGCAACTCCCGAAAGATCGGCGAGCGCGTGCGTGAACGAAGCGGGAGAGAAGCTCGACATGAAGGGGGGATGTTAGTCGACCGCACGGAATCGGGAAACGGGAAATGATAAACGGGAAACGGAGGGGCGCGATCAGCCAAGTCGCTCACGCTTCCCATTTCCCATTTCCCGTTTCCCGCTTTACGCTTCCCCGATGCCCGCTCCGCGCATCCTGACCCTTCCCAACCTTCTCAGCATCGCGCGGATTCCGCTCGCGGTCGGGTTTTTCCTGGCCCAGACGACCGGATTGCGGCTGGCACTTCTTGGCATGGCGTCTGCCTCGGATCTCCTGGACGGGTGGATAGCACGCCGGATGGGGCGTACTTCACCATACGGCGCGCTAATAGACCCGATCGCCGACAAGACGTTCATGCTTGCTGCGTTCACCACGTTCCTGCGCTACCACGAAGTGAGCGCCGTACAATGGGGAATACTGCTGTCGCGTGACTTCGCGGTGGCTCTGGGGGCGCTGGTGGCGGCATTCATGCCAGGACTTACTCCCGCTTCGTTCATGGTCCGCATGTCGGGAAGGGTAGTAACCGTCCTGCAACTGGCTGCGATTCTGGTTTTGACTGTGAGCCCGCGCACGGCGGGGCTGGTGGTGATGATCGTGGGAGTAGCGTCGTGCGTGGCTATAGCCGATTACACGCTGGCACTGGCCCGGCAGCGAAAACAACGCGACTGATGGAGGTCGTTATGCGACGGATCGTTGGGGCCCTCGTTCTTGCGACGCTGGCTGGAGGTTGTGCGGAGCGACATCTGCAGGGGATCGTGGGTTTGCCAGGAGGGGATGGCGCGGCAAACGTGCAGGTGCGCGTGGAAGACGATCCCGCGGGTGCCGAGCCGGTGACGTCCGGGGGATCGCGTCCGACGGTGGCGATCCGGTTTGCTATCGACCTCGTAAAGCCGGGCGTGGGGGCCTCGGTGCCTGACACCGGCGCTCTTGCGGCGCAGGCCACGTTAGGCGAGGCACCGGGCCAATTGGTGACGACCCCCGATTCAATCCCTGTCGGCAGCTATACGAGCGTTCGACTGACCCTCACGGAGGCAACACTGGCGCTGCCGGGGATCGCACCACTGGACCTGCTCGCCGGCGCCGTGTCGTTGAGCATAACGCGGAGTGTCGTTCGCACGGTAGCTCCCGGCGAGACGGTGACGATCCGGCTCGATCTCAACTCCGATGCGTGGCTGGTGCCCAATGCCGTGGTGGGGCCCGGGCAGCCGGAGTTCGCCTTCACCGGAACGACCGATTTTCTCGCTGCGATCGAGCTGTCGTTTCCCTGAGCGGTTGATGGGCGCGCTGGCATTGCTGTCTGCCGTCGCGCTCACATCTTCGGCGCAGAAAGCCAATGGCGTGCTGCAGCCGCACCTCCGCGCGGATGCGCTGATCGCGCGCGAAGGGGCGGTGCATCTGGGCGCAGGAGTGTCCGTGAGGGGCTCCCGATATCTACGGGTGGATCTGACGGCGGGCGCGGGCACTGGGGAGCGGCCCGGGGGCGGACAGCGAGGAGAGGGGCGGGGGGACCTGGTGGCCCGCTTTGTACTCGACCCGGAATTTTCGCGCCGTTGGGCGCTTTACGGCGGCGGTGGGGTGAGCGTGCGTGTGGCGGGTGGCGAGTCGCGGGAGCTGCTGTTGATCGCGCTGGGCGTCGAGGGACCGCGATGGCGCGGTGCCGTGCCGTTCGCAGAGCTGGGCCTCGCCGGCGGCGTGCGGATCGGTGCGGGCGTACGACGAGCGCTGGCGGGGCGCCGCTGAACGTGGTGCACCTTTGAAAAAGCGAACGCCTCCACGAGGAGGCGTTCAAATCATCAAACCGTCAGGCTGCCGAGCTTTCCGCCACCACTCGAGCCTTGGGAGGCTCGCAGAACCGCTGGCCGAGCACGCGGAGCTCGGTAATCTCGGGCTCTTTCAGCTCGGGGAACCGGTCCCCAATGTAGGCCATGGTGTCATCGAACCATTCGGCCTGGTGCTCATTGGCTGACTCGAGCACACCGCATCGCATGATGTGCTGAAGCAACTCGTCCCGCGCCTGCTCGAACGGCGTGGGCTGCGTGGGGGCGTAACGCTGACGATTTCTGTTCTTTGCCATGAAGTCCGTGTTTAAGTATGAAAGACTGTCTAATATAGCGACCTCACCTATTCACTGCCACTTCGTCTTACCTTATCGCATCATGATTCGTTCCACTCCACTTCGTCCTCTTCGATCCGCTCACCGCCGAGCACTCGAAGGAGCAAACCGGTGAGCTGATCTGGAGCATCTTCAGGAAGCAATCGGGACGCATTTGGGATGGTTTGCATGGCGCTTCCGGGAATCCCCGCGTGTAGCCTTGCCGCGATAGTAGGCGAAAGCGAATGATCCTCCTTGCCGCGCACGATTACTGTGCGCTGGCGTATTCGAGTGAGGTCGGGGTTCTCCAAATCCTCGGTGTGCAGCGCGCGAGCGAGATCGAGCAGGTGAACTGCTCCGTCGGTGCCGGTATATGGCGCCAGATAGCGAGCTAACAGCCGCGGCGGCATGCGATCGGGATCGAACACGCTGCGGAGGAGCAGGGGCTCGAGAAGAGCCGCCGCACCGAGCACACCCCGCGCCAGGCGGACAGCATGCCGCGCCGTTGCGTTCTGCAAGTGACGAACGTCATCGCTCGGCCATTCGTCAAAGGCGACAGGGTTAATGAGTACTAGCGTCGAGACGAGCTCCGGCGACGTAAGCGCAAGCCGAAGCGCGATTCCGGCACCGATCTCGACTCCGGCCACGGTAGCGTGATCGACCCTGAGCGACCCCAGCGCCGCGCGCACGTACTCCGCCTGCGCGGCGACCGCGTAGTCTCCCTCGAACGGCCGGTCCGACTCCCCATAGCCCATTGGATCGATCGCGTATACCATGTAGCCGTGCTCGGCGAGCGTTGGCGCCACCGCACGCCAGAGAAATGCCGAGGTCCCGAATGCAGGCAGCAGGACTACGGGCTCTCCGCCAAGGCCGTAACGTTCTACGTGGAGGGAGCCGACTCCGGCGGGGACCTGAAGCAGATCAGCGTCGATTATGGGTTCGGTGCTCAGGGGTGGCGGGATCGAGGTTGGGGGATGAGGGTCGAGTGTGCGCGGTAACCCTCCTTCTGGATGTGCGTCCAGTTCATGGAACTTCATCACGCGGCGCGTGAGATGACAGTGCCCCCCCGGGGCTTCAAGCATCAAGCAACCCGTGTCCTCGACCTCGACCTCGATCCCTGACCCCCTGATTGTCTTAGGGTGGAGGCGAGTCTAGTTTTCGCGGGTGTCCGGCTCTGCTCCGCTCTGACGAACCGGGCATGCCGCCCGCCTCCGGTTGCTCCGTTGGACTCCGCCCGCGCAGGCCCGGGCGGTACGTGATGATGGGTCCGGTCGCGCGGGTGCGCGCGCGCCTCCCCTCATCGACCACCCGCAACTCACTTCGATTGGCAGGCGGTTGCAGATGTCCGATCAGACGTACGACCACAAGCGGGCGCGACGGTTGGAGGAGATGCTGCGCGCCCTGGCGGCGCGCATTCAGGAACTGGACGCGCAGGAAGAGCTGCTCCGGCACGCCGGCGAATTGACGCAGCGTATCGGCGACATACGCAGTGAGCTGTTTCATTACGAAGTCCGCGCGACCTACGACACGCCGGAGGTATCGGAGAGTCGGAAGATCGTGGAACGGGCCAGTCAGAACGAGAACGAATGGGAGCGACGCGAATGGGCGCCGGACGAGGACGACGAAACGTGGTGAAGGCGAAGAAGAGCGCATCCTCGATGCGCTCCTTCTATCTGTTGCTGGGGGCGGTTGCGGTGGTGGGAATCGGTGCGATCGTCTGGCAGACGCGCAGTTCGGGTGAGGAGGGCGCCCGGTTCGTGGAGAACGTGGAGCCCGGCGAGGCCGAGGGCTACCTGATGGGCGATCCTAACGCACCGGTTACGATCTACGAATTTGCCGACTTCGAGTGTCCGGCATGCGCGACCTGGGCCACGGTGCAGAAGCACGATGTGGTGCAGCGGCTGATCGAGACGGGCCAGGCCAATCTGCGCTTCTTCGACTTTCCGCTGCCGATGCACCAGAATACGACGCAGGCGCATAACGCGGCAGCCTGCGCGGCGGACCAGGACAAATTCTGGGAGATGCACGACGCGATCTTCGCCGGCCAGCCGCAGTGGGCGGGTAACAGCCGTCCCAAGCGCCTTTTCGAGGGATACGCGCGCAACATCGGGCTCGACGTGTCGGCCTGGGAACGTTGCTACGAGGACGGCACGCACATTCCCCGGATTCTCGCCAACAAGGCGGAGGGTGAACGGCGCGGGGTCAGCAGCACCCCGACGTTCGTGATAGGCCGCCGGCTACGTCCGGGCGTCCTGCCGTATGACGTGGTCAAGGCGATGGTCGACAGTGCGGCCGCCGAGTTGAATAGCGCACCCGCCACGGCATCGCCCGGGCAATGAGGATCCGCATGGGGATCGCCCTCCTCGCCATGGGAGGCCTGATTCTCGCGCTGTATCTTGCGCTCTACAAGATGGGGATGATCTCTGAGCTCACCTGCTCGGTAGGTTCGTGCGAGACGGTGCAGCTCAGCAAGTGGGCGACTTTCCTCGGTCTCCCGGTGGCGGTGTGGGGGGCAGGAGCCTACCTCGCCGTTCTGGGGCTGGCCCTGGTCGGGTTGCAGCCGGCGTGGCTCGAATCGCGAACGATATCATGGCTGTTGGTAGGGCTGAATACGTGGAACGTGGCGTTCTCCGCCTGGCTGACCTATCTCGAACTGTTCGTAATCGACGCGATATGCATGTGGTGCGTGATTTCCGCGGTGCTGATGGTCATCATTCTCGGGCTGTCGTTGATCGACCTGCGGACGGTGCGGGCGTTGCCACTCACGCCGTACCATCCGTAGGACACCTACGCCGCGCCTGGCGCGTCGACCCGTAAATGGCCCGCCTTTTTCCTGATTCGATTTTCGGGCGCAAGCTGGGCGCCGCCGCCGAAAAGCGGCTGCGTCTGGCGCAGGCGCGCGCGGAAGAATCCATCATTCGCGCGCACGTCGACAACGCGCTCATGTTCGTCGATGCGCTGACCGAAGACATGAGTTTCGACCGGGCGATCGACACATACATTCGCGTAATGGGAGTTCCCGAGCCGATGGCCGGCGTCGTGGCGACGCGCACGCTCGTGGTGTTAGGCGACGAGCTGGTGCCCTATCGCCGCCGGCAGCGGGACGGAGACGGGCGGCCGGATGTGCGGCTGGGAAAGGAAGAGGGGTGAGCGACGCGCGACGCGCGACGCGGGGTGGAGGCGCGAAGAGGCGCCTGACCGTGGCAGTTCCTGAGGGCGATTGCTGACTTTTCTTCGGTCCCGCCTCCCGCGTCGCGCGTCCCCCGTCCCGCGTCGCTCAACCCTCTCTCTCCTCGTATTTCTCCTTGAGCTCCGCTACCACCGCCGGATCGGCGAGAGTAGTCGTATCGCCTAACGCACGGCCCTCGGCGATGTCGCGCAGCAGGCGACGCATGATCTTGCCGGAGCGCGTCTTGGGAAGGTCGGCGGCGTAGAAGATGTCGTCGGGACGGGCGAGGGCGCCTATCTTTTCCACTACGTATTCCTTGAGCTCATCGCGTAAGGCGGCGGTGAACACGTGGTTGCCACGCAGCGACACGAAAGCGGCGATCGCCTGTCCCTTGAGCTCGTGCGTCTTGCCGATCACCGCCGCTTCGGCGACGGCAGGATGCTCCACCAGCGCGGACTCCACTTCCATGGTGCCGATGCGGTGGCCCGACACGTTCAGTACGTCATCCACACGCCCGAGAATCCAGAAGTAGCCGTCCTCGTCGCGCTTCGCTCCGTCGCCGGGGAAGTAGAGGTCGGGCCGCCCCTCCCACTTGGTGAAGTAGGTCTGCACGTAACGCTCGTCGTCGCCCCAGATCGTGCGCAGCATCGACGGGGATGGCCGGGTGAGAGCGAGCAGTCCACCCCCAACGGGAATCCGCTTGGCGTTCGAGTCGAGCAGCTCGGCGGTATAACCCGGCAACGGTCTGGTGGCGCTGCCGGGCTTCGTTTCGGTGATGCCCGGCAGGGGCGAAATCACTATCGCACCGGTTTCCGTCTGCCACCACGTATCGACGATCGGGCAGCGCCCGCCGCCAATGTGCTCCTGATACCACATCCACGCTTCGGGATTGATAGGCTCACCGACGGAGCCGAGCAGCCGGAGGCTTGAAAGGTCGTGCCTATCAGGATATTCGGCACCCCATTTCATGAATGCGCGAATCGCCGTCGGCGCGGTGTAGAAGATGGTGACCCCATAACGCGCGCACATCGACCACAGCCGGTCACGGTCCGGCCAGTCCGGGGCGCCTTCGTACATCACGCAGGTTGCGCCGTTGGCCAGCGGCCCGTAGACGATGTACGAATGTCCGGTGACCCAACCCACGTCGGCCGTGCACCAGAAAACGTCCTCGTCCTTGAGGTCGAAGACCAGCCTGGTGGTGGTGGTGACGGCGGTGAGATAGCCGCCGGTCGTGTGAACGATTCCCTTCGGCTTTCCGGTCGTACCCGATGTGTAGAGGATGAAGAGAACATCTTCGGCGTCCATCGCTTCCGGCTCGCAGCGGGCCGGGGCATCGTGCACCACATCGTGCCACCAGTGGTCGCGCCCCTCGCGCATCGGCGCCAGGTCGCCGCTACTACCGGCGAGGCGCCTGACGACGATTACGTTCTCGATGCTCGGTGACTCGGCGATCGCGCGGTCGGCGTTGCGCTTGAGCGGAACGATCTGCCCCCGGCGATAGCTGCCGTCCGCCGTAATGAGGAGGCGTGCCTCTGCGTCATTGATCCGGTCGCGAAGCGACTCCGGAGAGAATCCGCCGAACACCACCGAGTGGATGGCGCCAATGCGCGCGCAGGCCAGCATGGCGATCGCAGCTTCGGGAACCATCGGCAGGTAGATGGCAACGCGGTCGCCACGCCCGATACCCAGTCGCTTCATTGCGGCGGCAAACCGGTTTACCTCGACGTAGAGATCCCAGTAGGTAAGCGTGCGCCTCTCCCCGGGCTCTCCTTCCCAGATGATAGCCGCCTTGTTGCGCCGCGCGTTGCGAACGTGACGGTCCACGCAGTTGGCAGCGATGTTCAGCTTACCGCCGATGAACCACTTAGCGCGAGGAGGCTGCCAGTCGAGCACCCGGGTCCAGGGCTCGATCCACTCGAGGTTCCCCGCTTCCGCCGCCCAGAATGCTTCGTCGTCGGAGGCGGCGCGCTCGTAGATGCTTGCGTCGGAGACGTGCGCATTGGCCACGAAATCGGCCGGCGGAGCGAAGCGGCGACTCTCGGTCAGCAGAACGTCGATGTCGGTCATTGGATGCGTTACGGTGTTCGGGAGCCGGGCAGTGCGTTGCCCGGACGGAGTTCGACGTAGCGTACTCGCGAATGCGCCTCGCGTCCAGCATGAGTGGCGATTTCGCCGGCGCCTCATGTTCGCTACTGTTCCCCCATGCGCGCGCGCCTGTCGCGGGGGCGATGAGCCACCCGTCTTCCCCGTCCACCGCCGGCACTGGGGTGCATGCCTCGCCGCAGGAGGAGGGCACTCCGGCAGTCGAGGTGCGCGGTCTGAGCAAGACATTCGGGCGCCGTCGCGCCGTGGGCGGCGTGGACTTCGTGATACGCAGCGGCGAGTGCCTGGCGCTGTTCGGCCCCAACGGAGCGGGAAAGACTACGTTGCTGCGCGTGCTGGCAGGGTTGCTCAAGCCGTCGGAGGGTTGGGCACGCATAGCAGGGAGCCTTCTTCCCGGTGGAGCGGCGGCCAGGGCGGGCACCGGACTGCTCATGCACGATACCCTGCTGTATGGCGCGCTCAGCGCACTGGAGAACGTCGAGTTCACGGCGCGTCTCTACGGTGTGCGGGATCCGGCCGCGGCGGCGGCGACGGCGCTCGAACGCATGGGCATCGCTCGCCGGGCCGGGCTCCCCGTCAGGCAGCTGAGCCGGGGCATGCAGCAGAGGGTTGCGATCGCCCGCGCGACCGTGCATTCGCCACGCCTACTGCTGCTCGATGAGCCGTTCACCGGACTGGACGATGCCGGTGCAGTGGCGCTCACGGCGATGCTGAATGCGGTGCGCGCGGCCGGAGCGGCTCTCCTGCTGGTTACACACAATCTTGCAGAGGGACTCGCGCTGGCAACGCACGCGGCGGTCATGCGCCGCGGAGTGCTCGTCCGCCACGAGGCCAGGGCACACGTGGATACTGCTCGTTATGCGGCGGAGTACCGGGAGCTGCTGGCGCATGGCTCCTGATCTTCTGCAAGCGGCCGCTGTGATCGCTCGCAAGGATCTGACGATCGAGTTCCGTACTCGCACGGCGTTCTTCGCCGCGGCGGCCTTTACGCTGCTGGCGATCGTGATCTTCTTTTTCGCATGGGATCCCACAGCCGTGAGCGCGATCGATCTGGCACCCGGCGTACTCTGGGTGATCTTCACTTTCTCGGGGCTGCTGGCGCTGCAGCGCTCGTTCAACATCGAGCACGCCGATGGGGCGCTCAACGCCCTGCTGGCCGCGCCGATTCCGCGTGAGGCGATCTACCTGGGCAAGGCGGCCGCGAATCTGGTTTTCGTGCTCGCCGTGCAGACGCTGGCGATTCCCGCGGTGGCTCTCTTCAATAACGCGCCGCTCGGTCGCATAGCGGGCGGCCTGGCGGCGATCGCCGTTCTGGCCTCCATCGGCCTCGTCGCCGTGGGCACCCTGTTCAGCGCCATGGCTGCCAATACCCGGATGGCGGAGCTGCTGCTTCCCGTGTTGTTGCTGCCGTTTTTCGTGCCCGTCGTCATGGCGGCGGCGCAGTCCACCGGGCGGCTCGTGGCAGGGCGGCCGCTGGCGGAGTCGGTTGGCTGGCTGCAGATGCTCGTGGCGTACGACCTGATTTTCATCGCCGCGTGCATGCTCGCCTTTCCCTTCACACTCGAGGAATGAGTTCTTCCCCGACTCGCGAGGCGCCGCGGCTGGGCGTGCTCGTAGATTGGTTCCTGCTGCTGGGGCTGGGCGCTGTGGCCGGCACGTACCTCCGGGCGATGGCGTTCACGCCTGCCGAACGGCTGCAGGGCCTCGCTCAGAAGATTTTCTACATCCACCTGCCCAGTGCGCTGATGGCCTTTCTGGCGTTCCTCGTCGTCGCGGTGGCGGGTGCGATGTATCTCTGGCTGAGGGATGAGCGGCTCGATCGGGTAGCGGAGAGTTCGGCTGAAGTGGGTGTGATGTTCACTACGGCAGTGCTGATCACCGGACCGCTGTGGGGGAAAGCCGGTATGGGGAACGTGGTGGAGCTGGGACGCACGCCTGACGCTGACGTTGTTTCTCTGGTTCGTGTACGTGGGCTATCTCGTCATGCGTGGAGCGCTCGAGGACCGGGCGCAGCGGGCTCGATTCAGCGCCGTGCTCGGCATTCTGGGCTCGCTGCTGATTCCGTTCATTCATTTGAGTGTATACATGTTTCGAACGCTGCACCCACAGCCGATCGTGTTGAAGCCCAGCGCGCCGTCGCTACCGAGTGAAATGCTGATCACGCTCATCATCGCCTTTGCGAGCTTCACGCTGCTCTACGTGGGACTGGTGCGGGCCCGCTACCGGTTGGGAGTCCTCCGTGACCGCGATGCGTTCGAAGAGGAACGGTGATGCCGGACACCGCACCTTACTACTACGCCGCCTACATCCTTACGGCACTACTGATAGTCGGATACGTTGCGACGCTCATTTTCAGGTGGCGGAAGGAGATTGGCACGGAGTGAGAAGGACGAATTGCGAAACCGCGCGCGGCAACTTTCGACTTCTGCGCACTTCGCACTTCGCACCTCGCACTTCGCACTTCCCCCTCGCACTTCGCACTTCGCCCTTGCTCGAAATTCGCATCTTTCATTGCGACGATTCCCCCTTTCCCATTCTCACATAGCGTATGTCTGCTGAACTCTGGATCGCGCTGATCACGCTCCTGGCGCTCGAGATCGTGCTCGGCATCGATAACGTCGTTTTCATCTCCATTCTCGCGAGCAAACTGCCGCCGGAGCAGGAGAAGAAGGCTATGCGTCTGGGGCTTGCGCTCGCCATGCTGATCCGTATCGGATTGCTCTTCTCCC
>JBPCLX010000038.1:0-3211 GCA_051002815.1 Gemmatimonadaceae bacterium | reverse complement strand
GCTCGCGTGCGTGCCGCGGCCCCGCGATCTCCACCTCGTGCCCCGCGATGGAGATCACTCCTTCATCCTTGCGGTACGCGCCGCTGAGGATCTTCATGAGCGTACTCTTGCCGGCGCCGTTCTCCCCCAGCAGCACGTGGACCTCGCCGCGGCGCAACTCAAGATCTACGCCGGCCAGCGCCACTACGCCCGGAAACGTCTTGCGGATCCCGCTCATGCGCAGCACGACGTCTGCCCCAACCACCGGTGTGCAATCGGTACTCACCGTTGCCGCCGAGCCAGACGCGTCTTGTGTCGATTCACGTTTCCGGGTAGGGGCTGGGGCACGCGCGGACTGCCCGTCTGTGGGGCGGGGGAACACGATGAACGCGACGATGGAGTGTCTGGAACGACGCGTTCACCGCCAATATTGCCCAGCCTACTCTGCCTTACGAGCAACGCCTGCCAGGACGAGCTGGTTGGTTCGCCTGACCCTCGGCAGGCATCGTGACGAAGATACCTTTATCGTTTCGCGAATACCGACTTCTTACCCGTCGAATCGAACGCCACCACGTCGTACGGCTCCGACCTCGGCCCTTCCATTCCCGGCGAGCCCATTGGCATGCCCGGCACGGACAGGCCCCGCACCTTCGGTTTCTCCTTGAGGAGCTTGGCGATCACGTCGGCGGGCACATGACCCTCCACGACGTAGCCGCCCACGAATGCCGTGTGGCACGAGGCAAGATCCGGCGTCACCCCGTAGTGTTTCTTGAGCGCCGTCAGATCTGGCACATCCCTGGACTTGACGACGAATCCGTTCTTGCCGAGGTGATCCACCCATGCGGTGCAGCAGCCGCAGGTCGGCGTCTTGTACACCGTGATCTCGGTCGGTGGAGAATCGGTGCGGGCCGCTTCTGCAGTCGCCAGGGCGCCGGCCGCACCCGCGACGGCGAGAAGCGCGGCTCCCAAGGCTGAATAGCGGGCAAGTGGGCTGAGCGACATCGACTGATCCACGTTTGGGGTGAGCCGTGTAAGGTAGAAAGTGCGAACGGCCGCGCCAACCCTGGCGCGACCGTTCATTGGTACACTTCCCCGCGACTATGGCTTTCGCCGCTCGAGAGTCGGCCGTGTGCTGGCACGCTCAGTCGGTTTGCGTTCGGCTTCCCGGGTGGCAGGTTCCCGGCGTGGCTCCGCTCGCTTCTCTGTTTGCCGCGCCGGCTCCGCTCGCCGCTCCGGCTGCCGGCGAGGCTCCGCCTGCCGCGCGGGTTCGGAGCGACGCTCCGGTTGTCGTGTCGGCTCTGCCTGACGCGCCGGCTCTGGCCGCCGCTCTGGTTGACGCGTTTCTACCTCGCGGCGAGGCGGCGCCTGCTCGAGCGGGCCCACCCGCGGCTCGCTCCGGCGCTCCGGCTCTCGCCTGGGCTCGCCGAGGGGCTGCCGTTCCTGACGGCGCGGATCCGTGCTGCGGCCCGACTCGGGCTCTTCCCGTCGGGGAGTGCGGACATTCGGCGGCAACGTCTCCAGGCGTGACCGGCCGTCGCCTTCAGGCTCGCGCCGCGGGCCGGTGGCTCCCCGTTCGCCAGCTGGCGGCTCAGCCACCCTGGTATCACGCTCCCCCGTCTCGCGTCGCGGAGAACGCGGCTCGGCCGAGGGTTCCTCACCTTCGCGGCGCGGTAGACGGCCCTCCGGACCCGGACGAACCGGTTCCTCGCTATTGATCACCCGGCGGCCACCGACCCCTGCGCGGCTCGTCACATCGTCGCCCGGCCGCGTCGCACCGGCATCGGCCGTGTTCACGCGCCGAGGAACGTTCGGATCATCAGCGGGCGATCCCGGGCGGCGGTTGTCAATGTCTGTGCCGCGGAACCGATAGTCGATGAACGGTTCGTCGTTCCTCGACCCCACCTGTGTCGCACCCTTGAACTCGTAGCGGGGGCGCCGGGTCTCGCGCACGTAGATCACGCGGCTCCCACGCGAATATCGGTAGGGATAGTAGTACGGATCGTTATAGATCACCATGCGGAAGTTCACGCATCTGTGCGAATACGGATTCCAGTGCGAGTACGTGCGATAGGCGTGGCAGTCGTAGCAGAGATACCGCGGATACTCGTAGCGGCGGTCCACGTAGTAGGCGACGTGATCCATGGCGTAGTAGCCATACCGGTCATCGAGCAGCTCATCGGCCAGGTCCTGCACGGCGAGAAACGGGTCGCCGCGAATGCGCTGGCCGGCAAATCGATAGGCACCGGAGTATCCGAGTGCAGCGCGGTCGAGATCGAACGGCTCCCACGAGGCCACCGCGAACACGTAGCCCATTCCGGGATCATCATCGATCCTGAAGGAGCCGTGAGTGGAACCGGGGACCTGGTAGGTTCGCCCACCCCTGGCGAACTGATGGTCCCTGGCGTGCGCGGGGGAGAGGATCGTCAACCGACCGTCGGTATCGACGCGCACGATCATGACGTACGCGTCTTCCTCGGTGCGGAAGTACAAGTCAGCGGCATCGCCGCGGCGGAACAGATTATCGGCGCGGAACCAGAGCCGCACGTGCGGCTGTGGTTCGATCGACCGCTGCTGCGCCCAGATGAACGGCAGCGTCGGAAGGCGCCCGGCGGATTGGGCCGGCGCATCCGAGAGGAGGGGCGTCAGCGATAAAATCGCAGTTGCCATCGTCAGCATACTGAACTCCAGGAGAGGCTCGCTCCCCCACCATAGCACCGCGCATGCCCAAGCGCCATGATCTGTAACCGATTGCTGCGAAAGATGTTGCGTTACGGGGGTCCGCTGCCTGATGCGCTACTGTCCTTTGACACGGACACTCGGAGTGGACATGAGAGAGATGAGAGATGCGAGATGCGAGATGCGAATTGCGAGAAGGCAGGCTATGCCTAGCCGGAACCTTCATCTCGCATCTCGCACTTCGCATCTCTTGTTTCATCTCGTTCGCCGTATCGCGCGGATGATCAACAGCAGCACGACTGCACCGATGAACGCCACGAGAATCGATCCGGCGATCCCTCCGATTGGCGACGCCACGCCGAGCGCGCTGAACAGCCACCCGCCAATGAACGCTCCGACAATACCTACGACGATGTCACCAATGATCCCGTACCCAATACCACCCACCGTCACCGACGCCAACACTCCTGCGACCAGCCCAACCAGCAGCCAGATGAGCAGCTCCATGACGCACTCCGGTTCGAGGTACTGCGCAGCAGAGCAACGGCTGTGCCCG
>JBPCLX010000037.1:0-2721 GCA_051002815.1 Gemmatimonadaceae bacterium | reverse complement strand
CGTCACGACCGGCCCCGTGGTGCGGCCCACGATATCGGCGTCCACCCGAAAGGTGCGCAGCGCCTCCTTGAGCTTGTCGCCCATTGCGTCCAGCTCGCGGTCGTGCAGCTCGGGATCCGGAGCAGGTGGAAGCGTGAGCAGGTCGATCGGAGGCTTCCCCCAGTCCCCCTCCCCGCCGTGGTCGTGCGCATCGAACTCGGCGGCGATCTTGTCCTCCCGCCGCGTCGCACCACCCTCGCGCTTCTTGCGATCGCGCTTGCCCGTCAGCGCCAGCTCGCGCTGCTCTGGCTCGTCGCCGAACATGGCCGAGGTGTCGATCGCCGGCAGCTCCTCCGGCGCGGGCTCCAGGTCGTCTTCGTCGGGCGCGCCCCGACGGCCGTCGCTCTTGCGATCGTCAGGCGCGCGCTCGCCGCGCGCGGCTGACGGGCCGATGACCATGCGCACCGGATTCCACGCAAGCGTGACGATGGTGAGCGCAGAGAAGGCGGCGACCATTACGACCCATGCTCCGGCCACCCCCACCGCCGCTCGCAAGCCGGAGTAGACACCCCCACCCAGCAGGCCGGTCGCCGGATGCTCGCCGGTGCCCGATCCGAGGGCGGTCGCGAGCACGATCGGAAGGAGCAGCACCATGCCGCCGACGAACGCGCCCCACCGGCGCTCGTCTCCCGGCAAATCGCGGCCGAGCAGCCTGGCGGCAACGACTCCTAACGCGATGGCGAGAAGTATCGCCGCCGGCAGGCCGAGGAACGAGACGGTGACATCCCGCAGGCAGGAGCCGATCGGTCCGAACAACCCGCGCGAATCCATGCAGCCGCTGTGCGCCAGCACCGGCTTCTCCAGCACGATTGAAGCAAGGAGAAACACGGCGAGCAGCGCGAGTGCGGCACCCGCCAGCTCGCGGCGCAGCGTGTCACGCCCCATGCATCATCGCTACCGGCCTGGCCGGGCTTGGCCGATCCTGGTGATCTGCCGTTCCAGATAGACCGGAATGACGGGGTACGCCTCGAGTTGCGCACATACTTCGAGATCCGGTCCGAAGCCAGCTTCCTTTAACGCGCGCCCATGCTCGGCGTCGGCGAACACCTCATCGATGCGGTCGCCGTATCGCTTCTCGATGAGCACCGCGGCCTGCGCGGCATCGTTCAGCTCCACCATGGGACGGCCGCGCACCAGATGCCTCACGAAGCGGCCGGCGCATGCCGTGTCCTCGAGAGCGAATCCCTTCTCATGGCCGGAGCACAGCAGCACGATGTCCGTTCCGGCGCGCGTCGCCGTGCGAAGCAGCGTCACGACCGGGGTGAAGTTCACGTAGCTCGCGATCACGACATCACGAGCGCCCTGTACCGCCGTTATGGCCACCGTGCCGTTGGTAGTGGCCAGCAGGACCGAGCGCCCCTCCACCGCCTCCCGGGTGAACTCCAGCGGCGAATTTCCCAGATCGAACCCGGCGATCGCCTTCATTTTTCGTTCACCCGCCAGCACGACCTCCTTCCTCTC
Organism: Gemmatimonadaceae bacterium; assembly: GCA_051002815.1. GTDB lineage: Bacteria > Gemmatimonadota > Gemmatimonadetes > Gemmatimonadales > Gemmatimonadaceae > JALZIF01. The sequence continues at coordinate 1,221 of JBPCLX010000037.1, read as the reverse complement.
GAACGACTTGACGCGCGTGACCGCCTCTTCGGAGCTCTCGAACGGCAGCACGTTGCGAGCGCCGTTGTGCAGAGCCGCGGCGATGGTCGTCGACGCCCGCAGCACGTCGATGACGGCGACGACCCTGCCGGCGAACGCCGACGCCGGAACGCCGAGCGGCGAAAAGTAGACTTCGACGCGCACGCGTCAGTCCTTCATGAGCGCCGGATGCCGCTCGAGAAACTTGGTGTCTACCTCGCCGCGCTGAAACTCCTTCTGGCCCATGACGCGTGAGAGAAATGGAATGGTCGTCGTTATGCCTTCGACGATGAAGCTGTCGAGTGCCATCTGCATGCGGCGGATCGCCTCCTGGCGGTCCCGGCCCTGGCAGATGAGCTTGGCGATCAGAGAGTCGTAGAAAGGCGGCACCGTATATCCCACGTATGCATGCGTGTCGATTCTCACTCCTGGACCACCGGGCGGATGGAACGCCTCGATACGGCCGGGCGAGGGCTGAAAATTTCGAGCGGGATCCTCGGCGTTCACCCGGCACTCGATCACGTGACCCCGCAGTGCCGGCAGCTCGGTTACCGAAAGCGGTGCTCCGGCTGCGACGCGGATCTGCTCCTTTACCAGATCGATCCCGGTGATCATCTCCGTCACCGGATGCTCCACCTGGATGCGCGTGTTCATCTCCATGAAGTAGAACTCGCCATCGGTGTCCAGCAGCATCTCGATCGTACCGGCCCCCACGTATTCGATGGACTTGGCGCCGCGCACCGCCGCGTCTCCCATGCGCTTCCGCAAGTCGGGAGTGAGGGCGGGACTCGGCGCCTCCTCGATGAGCTTCTGGTGGCGGCGCTGTACGGAGCAGTCGCGCTCCCCCAGGTGAATCACGTGGCCGTGCCGGTCGCCGAGAATCTGGAACTCGATGTGCCGCGGCCGCGCCAGGTACTTCTCCACGTACACATCGCCGTTCCCGAATGCCGACAGCGCTTCGGAGCGCGCCAGCTGAAAAGCGCGCGCGAAATCGTCCGCATCGTTGGCGACGCGCATCCCCTTCCCGCCGCCTCCGGCCGCCGCCTTGATGATTACGGGAAAGCCGATGTCGTTGGCGAATCCGAGCGCTTCATCGGAGTCCTCGACAGGCCCGGGGGTTCCGGGCACCACCGGCACCCCGACGTCGGCCATTGCTCGCCGCGCCGCCGCCTTGTCTCCCATTACCCGGATCTGCTCGGCGGT
>JBPCLX010000036.1:0-6219 GCA_051002815.1 Gemmatimonadaceae bacterium | reverse complement strand
ACAGCACGGCGAACCCTACGCGCCGCTCAAGGATGCGGCCGTCGGCAGCCTCGAAGTGTTCGCTCCGCACGGGTGTGACGCCCACCCGCTCGAGAATGGTGGCGGGAATCCAGTTGTACTCGCTTCCCGTGTCGACCATGACCTTCGTGAGATCCACACGGCGATCCCACGCGTCCAGGGCCGAGACCGAAACGGTCGTCCGAAAGATGCCCATATCGTCCATCATGTCGCCCTCCGGTCCTCAGAGCATCCCCGCGCAACATCGCAAGCCGCGAAAAAGGTGGTCGCGCCTAACGACTATCTCCGCTGTTTTTCAGGCGTGGGGTGCCCACGCCTTCTCGCCGGGCGTGTAGGGCACGCACGGATCATAACGCCCCGGGGATTCCACGTAGCGGAGCGCCTGCGTCGCCCCGATCTCCGAGGTGAAATACCCGAGGAGGGCCAGCTCCTTCATCATGCGGAAATAGTGCGCCGGCGGGTCATCGGTCGCCGCCGTCGCTGCCCCTTCCTCCGTTCCAGTCGCTCCTTCCTGCTGCGCGGCGCTCAACCAGGCGAGCGACCTGTCACGCTGCGCATCCTCACGAGCCTGCGAGTGGGACCGCGCCTCGCGATCTATGGCCGTCAGCACAGCCTGCCGCTGCTCCGGTGTCGCTCTCATGAAAGTGACGTTATGAGCCTGCTGGGTCGCGTCATCGATCTTGCGCATTCCGTCGCGAAAGATCTGCTGGTCGTTGGGGTAGTAGCTGTCGGTCACCATCAGGGCCATGAATGCGCCCGTCGCCGCCGCCTTCGCGCCAGGCGTGCTGGTGGTGGGAAGGATCGTGTCGGCGACCTCGTCGAGAAATGCGATGTCGTCCGGCGAGAATAGCTCGCCGTCGGGGCGACGCTCCTGGCGGCAGCCGGTGAGAAACGCGCCGCTTCCCACCAGGGCGACTCCCCCCAGCAGGGCGCTGACGCGGAAGACCGCCTCACGCCGGGTGATCAGCTCGCGCTCGGTGACCTCTTCGCTTGAACTCATCGATGATTCTCCGGTCACAGGTTGCGCCGCTTCAGCTCGTTGACGGCGAAATCCGCCGCCCGTGCCGTAAGCGCCATGTAGGTGAGCGATGGATTCTGACAGGCGGCGGACGTCATGCAGGAACCATCGGTGACGAAGACGTTAGGGGCATCCCACACCTGATTGTGGACGTTGAGAACCGACGTTTTCGGATCGCGTCCCATGCGCGCCGTTCCCATCTCGTGGATCCCCATGCCGGGGAAGTAGCCGCCATCGTACATCCGGACGTTCTTGACGCCGCACTGCTCGAGCATCTCCGCCATGTCGAGCGCCATGTCGCGGCGCATGAGGGCTTCGTTCTCGCCTGTCGCGCAGTCGATCCTGGGCACTGGCAGCCCCCACTTGTCGGTCTTCGTCTGATCGACCGAGACGACGTTCCTGTGATCCGGGAGCATCTCCCCGAACGCGGTGGCCCCTATGCCCCAGCTGCCGGGCTGCGACATCGAATCCTTGAACTCCCCGCCCACCCCCAGCTCGGCCACCGCCCGCGACCATCCGGACCTGCCAGCGCTTCCCTGGTAGCCGAACCCGCGCAGATAATTGCGCTTGTCGCCGAACAGGTTCTGATAACGCGGGATGTAGAAGCCGTTAGGCCGGCGGCCGTAGATGTACTTGTCGTCCATACCCTCGAGCGTGCCTTCGGCGCCCACGCGGAAGTGGTGGTCCATGAGATTGTGACCGAGCTCGCCCGAGCTGCTTCCGAGCCCCCCTGGCCAGACATCCGTCGCCGACCGCATCAGCAGCCACGATGAGTTGATGGTCGACGCGCAGAGGAAGATTACCGGTGCCTGATAATCCGTGGTCTGCTCGGTCACCGCGTCGACGACACGCACGCCGGTCGCCCGCTTGCGATCACGGTCATAAAGCACCTCGCTCACGATCGAGAACGGCTTGAGCGTGAGGCGGCCCGTCTTTGCCGCGGCGGGCAGCGTTGACGATTGCGTGCTGAAATACGCGCCGTATGGGCAACCGAGCCAGCAGGCATTGCGGTACTGGCAAGCGGATCGTCCGGGGAGCGCCTGGGTGAGGTTTGCGACGCGGCCGGGAATGATGTGCCGTCTGCCATCGAAGAGCCCGGCCAGTCGCCCGGCGACGAGCTCCTCGCCGCAGTTGAGCGGCATCGCCGGCAGAAATTGACCGTTAGGCAGTTGCGGGAGGTTTTCGTGCGAGCCCGAAATTCCGGCGTGCCTCTCGACATGATCGTACCATGGCGCGAGGTCCGCATAACGAATTGGCCAATCGACGGCGACGCCGTCGCGCGCATTGGCCTCGAAGTCGAACTCGCTCCACCGGTAGCTCTGGCGTCCCCACATCAGCGAGCGGCCACCGACCTGATACCCGCGATACCAGTCGAAGCGCTTGACCTCCGTATAGGGCGAGTCCTGGTCCGACGCCCAGAATGCAAGGTTCTTCTCGTTCAACGGGTAGTCGCGCTTGAGAACCGGATACAGCTCCTCCATCGCAACGGTGCGTCCCCCGCGATGCGCGTACTCCCAGGGTGCCTTCGTGGCATTCACGTAGTCCTTGATGTGCTCGACGTTGCGGCCGCGCTCGAGGAGAAGCACGCGCAGACCCTTCTCGGTCAGTTCCTTGGCCGCCCAACCGCCAGAAATTCCGGACCCAACGACGATTGCATCGTACTCAGGTGTCTGCATCAACTCCTCTCTGTCGATCGGTTATCGATGTCGAGCGCGACCTGTGCGGCTGGAGCGACATCCCGCGCGCACATTAATGGTCCGATCCGCACTTGCTTTGCGCCACATCTTCCGGCGGCAGGTGGTTATCGCGGCGAGTCGCAGCCAACGGCACAGACCCGAAAAAGAACAACCAGCCCGTACGAATTGTGCAGCCTGCCACTCGTTTCCGGAAGCGCACCTTTGGACAAAGAAACAAGTGATGCCCGCCCCCCCGGCCTGATCCCGCCCGGATCTACCCCTCTCCTCCCCTCAGCACCTCTGCCGGCGGAATGCGTGCCGCCCTCCGCGCTGGTCCGATGCTCGCCGCCGCCGCGATCAGCAGCACCAAACCCGCAACGGCAGTGAAGATCAGCGGATCCGTCGGGCTCACCTCGAAGAGCAGCGCGCGCATCAGGCGCGTGCCGGCGAGAGCAACCACGAGTCCGATCGCGGCGCCGACGATCGCCAGCCTGACCGACTGCATCATCACCATCCCCGCCACCCGGGTGTCGCGCGCACCGAGCGCCATACGGATGCCGATCTCGCCGCGGCGGTGGCCGACGAGATACGACACCACGCCGTAGAGTCCCACCGCGCTCAACAGCACCGCGATGCCCGCCGCGATGCTCATCAACAGCAGGATGAACGACACGCGAGCCGTCGAGCGGCCCAGCACATCCTCCATCGACATTGGATTTGCGACCGCGACCCGCTCGTCGATAGCGCGGACTGCCTGACGAACGGCGGCCGGCAACCCAGCGCCGGCAGCGGGCGAGGCGCTCACGACGTACGTGGTCCGCCGCATTGGACTCCACCATGCATCATCTCCCGCGGCTACGGGTGGATAGAACACCGCCTCCGAGGCCGGTGCATCCAGTCCCGCGCCGCGCAATCCGTGGACGACACCTACGATCTCGTAGACCGGCGCATCCGGGCCGGACCCACTGCTGTTGATCGAGCGCCCGAGCGGATCCTGGCCGGGCCACAGCCGTTCCGCGAGCTCCGCAGTCACCACCGCCACTCCGCGCCCCGGCTCGGCATCACGCCACTCGGGGATTCGCCCGCGAACGCCGATACCTAACGCCTGGAAGAATCCCGGCGTCACCTTCGGCGTCGGGACGCACGGCGCTTCCTCGCCGCGCGAATAGGGCTCGTCCGGGCGGTAGACCATCCGACAGGCGGTTCCCATGTCCCGCAGGGGGAGCACCGTGGTCGCCCCGACCTGGCGCACGCCAGGGATGGCGGCGATCCGCGGCTGGAGCGACCGATGAAACTGCGCCGTGCGCGCATCGTCGGGGTATGCGTCGCGAGGCAGCAGCAGCTCGAACGTCGAGACGCCGGATGCCTCGAGTCCGGGGTGAACGTCGCGAAGCGCCGTGAAGCTGCGGACCATCAATCCCGCCCCCACCAGCAGCACGAGCGCCAGCGCGACCTGCATGACGACAAGTCCATCGCGCATTCCTCCCGTCGCGCTCGATCCGCCGGCGCCGCGCGTGCCGTCGCGCAGACGCCTGGCGCGCGCGGCATGGCGCATCACTGGAATAGCGGCGAACGCCAGACCGCTGGCCAGAGCGACGCCCAACGTCAACGCCACTGCCTCACTGTTCAGGTGCACCTCCGCCAGGCGCGGAATGTCGCGCGGCGCGAGCCTGACGAGCACCTGCACGGACGCGGCGGCGATCGCCACTGCTCCAACGCCGGCGAGCGCCGCCAGCAGCAGGCTCTCGGCCAACGCGTGTCCGGCGAGTCTGGCTCGCGAGGCGCCAAGTGCCGATCGAATCGCCGCTTCCCTCGCGCGCAACTCCGATCGTACCAGGAACAGGTTGCCGACATTCGCGAACGCTATCACGAGGACGAGCACGACGGAGCCGAAGGTCAGCCAGAGCATGCGCGGCATCGTCGGGCCGAGCAACGACTCGCGCAGCGGAATCGCCTCGATGCCGAGTCCGTATTCCTTCAGATAGGCGGCGGAGTACACGGATGGAAATTCGTCCGGCAAGCGCGACGTCAGCACCGCCAGCTCGAGTCGCGCGTCCTCCGCCGATGCGCCGGGCGCGAGGCGCGCAATTCCGCTATACGGATGCGAGTTCAAGGCGGGCGCCGCAGGATTCAGCCGCAGAGGAAACCAGAGATCCACCCGGAACGTGGCCAGTTCCGCCGATCCCGCGAACGGTCCGGGACGCGGCAAGTTGAACCCGCGCGCCGTGACTCCGACGATCTGCACCGCTCCCCCGTGCAGCTGGATCTCCCGGCCGACGATCCCGGGATCGCCTCCATATCGCCGTTGCCAGAGGTCGTATCCGATCATAGCGACCGGCGCGGCACCGGGTGCATCGTCGTCAGGCAGCAGCAGCCGGCCCACGGCGGTCTGCGCGCCGAGTATTTGAACGAGGGTATGCGTGACGCGCCCCGTGCGGACGGACTCCGCGGCGCCCTCGCCCGTGATCGTCGCCTCGCCGGTGGCATACGCACCGAGATCGGCGAGCGTGCGGCTGCGGCTGGCGAAATAGAAGTACCCGGCCGACGACAATCCCCAACGTGACTCGCCCATGCCGGGCACCGTTGCCGGATGCAGCACCGAGACGAGCCGATCGGGCTGTGGATAGGCAAGCGGCCGCAGCACTACGGCATCGAGGATCGTCCACACCGCGATCGTCGCCCCGATCCCGACGGCGAGGGTCGTTGCGGCGACGATAGTGAAGACCGGAGATCTGCAAAGCGCGCGTGCCGCGTGGCGCACCTCGCGGCGAATTGTTTCGAGCGGTTGGGACATCGGCTTCGCCACGATAGAATAACGCCGGAACATGCACCGTTGTTCGATCACGCACGATCCGTGTTTTCGGTCGTCGGGCGGAGGAATATGGTCTGTCCGACCGCCAGTGAACCTCTGTGAGTCACCGTGCCGTAGATTCCCGCGTTGTTCTGGTTGGCTCGAACGACCGCCTTCAGAACTTCCGGCGCCGGACTGGCCGAGTCGGGATCGAGGTTCACCATCGAGCAGCGAGCGTCCCGCGTGGTCACGGTGACGGCGGGGGCCTCGTCCCCCTCGCCGAATGAGAGCACACCGCCTAACCACTCGTCCTCCTGGAAGGGAATCGGTCGCAGCAACCGGACTACGACGTTCGGGCGAAATCGTCGCACGTCCGGGCTCCGCCCAGCGAGTCGTCCGATCTCGCGCACCGTATCCAGGGCAATCACGGAGATGCTTGCTTCATCGAAGATGCCCTGTTTCAACTGCATCATCTGCACGGGAGCACCGTACCGGCGTCCGACCTCCGCGGCCAGGTCTTCCCCGAAGACAGGCAGCTCTTTGCCATTCGGCGTGCGAACATGCGTAGGAAGTTCTCCCTCGTCACCATTGAGTCGGTACGGAGCAAAGAGGAGCAGGTCGGGAAGTTTGCCTGCTGTGAGCCAGGGGAACCCGCTGCGGTCGTGAATTCGCCGGAATGCCAGGCGCCTGTCACCATCGAGGCCGTGCCAGCCCAG
>JBPCLX010000035.1:0-2942 GCA_051002815.1 Gemmatimonadaceae bacterium | reverse complement strand
GGTAACGCGCGTGGGTGGACGGCTGAGAGATGGTCTGCCCATTCCCGATAGGCAGCGAGGAGTCTTCGTATGCGCGATGATGCACGCCGGAGGGAACGAACAGGTGCCGGGGAACGAGGTCGAACGCACGCAGAACCGCGAGGTCGTTTATTCCCTTCTCGCGCAAAGCCTCAATCAGGCGTCTGCGAACTCCCGTGTACTGCTGAATCACGGTACGCCCCACCACGCCTGGGAAGTGGCGAGCATCTTGTAGTGCGTGAGATCGAGGTGGAGCGGCGTCACCGAAATGTACCCGTCCTGCACCGCTCGGAAGTCCGAATCGTCCCCTCCCGTCCAGGCGGCCGACCCCCCGCCTATCCAGAATATTTCGCGCCCCCAGGGGTCCTTCATCCGCATCAGGGAATCCGAGTAAACGCGACGGCCGAGCGTCGTCAGGCGCATGCCCTTGATCTCGGACGAGGGCAGTGGCGGTAGGTTCACGTTGAGCAACGTGTCGCGCGGAAATGCGGGCAGCGCCATGACGTGCGCCAGCAAGTCGTGCAATACGTCGATCTGCTGGGACAGCAGGGTCGGATCTGCGCGCAGGTCGCCGCCGGCAAAGGAGATGGCGATCGACGGAATGCCGAGCGACATCCCTTCCATGGCGGCGGCGACCGTTCCCGAATACAGCACATCCTCGCCCATGTTCTGTCCATGGTTCACGCCGCTCAGCACCCAGTCCGGACGATCTTCCATGAGGGCTTCGACGGCGAGCATCACGCAATCGGTGGGCGTTCCGTCGATCTGCCACCTCCGCTCACCGCGCTGAACGGGACGAATGGGGTGATGCAGAGTGAGCGAGTGGCTGGTGGCGCTCTGCTCGCGATCCGGAGCGACGACGGTGACATCGCCCAACCGCTCCGCCGCCTGCGTCAGGCAGTCGAGGCCGTGAGCGAGGATTCCGTCATCGTTGGTGCAGAGAAGACGCATTACGAACGCACCTCGGCGCGATGACGCCAGAGAGTCCGAACGATGCTCGCCGAATCCGCGAACGAGCGAAAGTGGCTCCGGCCTCCATAGATGGTCGGAATGGGAACGGACACGATGCGCAGTCCGGCCCTGCAGGCACGAATCAGAAAGTCGGTCTCATACTCGAAACGGTCGCCTACGCCTTGCACTTCCTGGGCGACGCGGCGCCGGAAGGCCCTGAACCCCGATTGCGAATCTTCGATGACCGCTCCGGTGAGTCGCGTCACCGCTGAGCTGGCCAGCGCATTCGTCAGGCGCCGGCGAATCGGCATCATCGTACCACTCCTCGCTCTAGTGCCGATGGCGATATCGGCTGAGTCGAGCGCGACAAGCAGCGCCGGAACATGTTCGGGATCGTGCTGTCCGTCGGCATCGAGCGTGATGATCGCGCCACTCCCTTCCTGCAGCGCGACGGAGATTCCCGCGCGCAGTGCGGCGCCCTTTCCGCGGTTCTGCTCCAGCCGCACGACCATCGCACCTGCCTTCCGCGCCAGCGCCGCCGTTGCGTCGGTGGACCCGTCATCGACGACAATAATGTTTGCGTGCGGTACTGCATGCCGCGTCGAATCGACGACGGCAATGATGCTGGCCGCCGCGTCGAGCGCCGGAATCACGACCGCGAGCGGCGTGATCATCCGCTCCGCTCCCGGCCATCAAGGATGTCGACCAGCCCCTTGAGCTCACGTTCCAGCTCGCACAGCGTCTCGACAGTGAGCGCCTGTCGTGCCACGCCGCGCAATGCCCCGCCGCGCCGATGCTCATCGACCTTTCGCCGCGCGCCCTCGATGGTGTACTTCTCCGTGTACAACAGGTGCTTGACGAGCAGAATGAGCTCGATCTCCCGCCGCTGATAAACGCGATTGCCCGAGCGATTCTTTGCCGGATTGAGAAAGCGGAATTGGCTCTCCCAGTATCGCAGAACGTGCGGCTTGAGCGTCGTCATCGTACAGACTTCTCCAATGGAGAAGTACTCCTGAATCGGTTCCGGTGCGCTCATCCGTCGCGCTCCGTTCGCAATTCACGCGTCATGAGCTCGGTGAGTACCTGACGAGGATCCTGATGCTCGAACAGCACACGATGCACGGCAGCCACGATCGGCATTTCGACGCCCACACGCTGCGCCAGCGCCTGCGCCGTGCGCGTGGTCTGCACACCCTCAGCTACCGTCTGCCGGCCAGCGAGCGCCTGTTCCAGCGTCTGGCCGCGCCCCAGCGCTTCGCCGAGCGCTCGATTACGGCTCAGCGCACCGGTGCACGTCAACACCAGATCCCCAATGCCGGTGAGCCCGGCGAAGGTTTCGGCACGCGCGCCTAGCGCCACGCCCAGGCGCGTCATCTCCGCCAGTGCGCGTGTGATGAGCGCTGCCCGAGGATTAAAACCGAGGCCGAGCCCCTCGCTTATTCCGGCGGCGATGGCCACGACGTTTTTGAGTGCCCCACCGACCGCAACGCCGGTGACGTCGTCGCTGGTATACACGCGAAATGTGGGTCGGCTGAATGCGCGTTGTACCGCGATACTCGATGTCTCATTTCGTGAGGCGGCTACGACCGCCGTCGGCTGCCCACGAATCACTTCAGCGGCGAAGCTAGGGCCCGACAGCGCAACGACCGAGCACCCGTCGTGTTCTTCCGCCGCGATCTCGCTGGTCAGCGAAAGCGTGCCGTCCTCGATTCCCTTGGTCGCTACCACGACGATGCTCCCGGGCGGAACGCTGGGCGCGGCCCGCTGGGCCAGACGGCGCAAGACGTGGGAGGGCGGCGCGTACACGATCAGCGACGCCCCGGATACGGCTCGAGAGAGATCGGACGTGGCGCGCAATGCGGGGTCGAGCGGCGCGTCAGGCAGAAAAGTCGAGTTGATGTGCGATGTCCGGATTTCCTCCGCGACCTCCGGCTCGTGCGCCCAGATGCAGACCTCGTGTCCCTGGCTGGCCA
>JBPCLX010000034.1:0-5734 GCA_051002815.1 Gemmatimonadaceae bacterium | reverse complement strand
CCGTCGCTACCGCTGCCGGTTGCCCGCTCCAGATCTCCCATCTCAAGACGCAGGGGCCGCGAAACTGGCCCAGGATCGACGCGGTGCTGGAACGCATCGAGGCAACCAGGGCCGCCGGACTCGACATAGCTTTCGATCGTTATCCGTACATCGCCTATCAGACGGGACTGAGCAACCTCTTTCCTCCCTCCAGCCGGGATGGAGGCACCGCCGCCTTCCTCGCCCGACTTGCCGGTGCGGACACCGGGCCCGCGTTGCGCGCGCAGGCCGCCGCCAAGGCGGAGAGCATTGGCGGATGGGACAACGTGATGATTGCGTCGGTACGGGCCGAGTCCGACAAGGCGGCGGAGGGACAGCGGCTGGGAACGTACGCGAAGTCGCTGGGAGTGCCGCCTGACGAGCTCACGGTTGCCTTGCTGACGCGCAACGACGGCAACGTGGGCATGGTGGGCTTTGCGATGAGCGAGGACAACCTTGCGCGCTTTCTCGCGCACCCGCTGGGCATGGTGTGCAGCGATGGTGGCGCCTTTGCCGTAGAGGGGCCGGCACGACGCGGCCATCCGCACCCACGAGGACTGGGCAGCTTTCCACGAGTCCTCGGTCACTTCGTTCGCGAGACGAAGACGCTCACCCTGGAGCAGGCGGTGTGGAAGATGAGCGGCTTTCCCGCCGCTCGCGTCAGGCTCGCGGATCGGGGAAGGTTGCGCGTGGGCAGTGCGGCGGATGTGGTCACGTTCGACCCGGCCACCGTAGCGGACCGCGCGACGTTCACCGACCCGTTCCAGTATCCGACAGGCATCCCACACGTTCTCGTGAACGGCGCCTTCGCGGTCCGTGACGGTGAGCAGACGGACAGCCGAACCGGCCGGGCGATCCGAATTCAGGGCCGGTAGTTCGAAGAGGCGGTAATAGCGGCGAAAGCCGGCATCCGGATTTGCCCATCCGGACCCGGCTCTCGACGAACTGACATGCATCTCCTAACGAACTTCGCTAGCGGACCAGGCTGAACGGAACGTCATACCGGGTGCGCTCCCACTCGATGCGCACGGTGCCGGTGTTCCCCGTGCCCGGAATGACACGAATCGCTAGGCGCTCGATGGGATCCTCGAGCTGGCATGCGCGCATGGGCACGCGTGCCGCTTCCTGCGCCTGATCGAACGCTCCGCTCGTCTGCTTGCTCAGAATCAGCACCCCTGGACCCGCCGCGCCGCCACCACTGCACGCACCCGATGCAGCGGCCGGGATGGCAAACAGCGTATAGGTGCCCCTTGGCAGGTTCACGTCTCCCATTTGGAGCGCGCGAAGGGTGCGAAAGGTCGTGGCATCGCCGCCGCCTGGGCGCCACGGCTGGTTATATGGAACCACTCCGCCGAACACCTCGCGCCCACCAACTGACGGTGCACCGTAGTGCACGGATATCAACGTCGTGCCAACCATCGCTACGGAAGAGTCCGGCGGAACATTCTGGGCCGCTGCTTTCCCGGAAAGCATGAGCGCACCGATCACCGCCACCGAACCAAGGAACTGCTGAACGAGCTTTTTACGCATCGCGATCTCCTGTCGAGTAGTGAACGCGGCTGCATTCACCTGTAATGATACCCCTGCGGAACCGCGTGGGTTCTAAGCCCCGCGCACCTCGTTGGGCGATTCGGCGTGCTAACGCCTTTTGGGCGGCTTATGAGCAACGTTGATATCGAAAACGGTGACCGCCTCCGAGTCCGTTCTTGCCACGCGGCTGGTTGTGCGGTACGATCATCGCCCGATCCAACGCATGTCCCGTACTCACAGCGCTTCGACAGACGGGCTGGTGTTCATTTTTCTCGGCGACCGACTGTGGCTCGACTTCGTCAACACCGACGATGTCCGGCAGGGGATGCGTGTGGACCTGCTGCGCGATTTCGATGCGTTCCTGCGGTGGCTCGAGGCCTCATCGCTACTCGACGCAGAGCGATCCGGCGGAATTCGGCGGCGGGCTCAGCTGCAGTTGGCGGGGGCCAGCGCCGTGTTGGCCGAAGGCCGTCGAATACGCGCGACGTTGCGCGCATTGGCCGAACGCGGGGCCCAATCGCTGGAAGTGCAGCGGTCTGCCGTTCTCGAGATCAATCGGGTGCTCGGACGCAGCGTGGGGACCCGGCGACTCGAGGAGCGTCCGGATGGAACGTTCATGCGGTCGTTCATTCCCGGTGGCGACGCGTTCGCGGCGCTCATGATTCCGGTGGTCGAGTCGGCAGCCGACTCTCTGGTGACAGGGGAGCTCACGCGCGTAAGGCGGTGTGGCGATCCGCATTGCCCGCGAGTATTCCTCGACTCGACGCGCAACGGACGCCGCCGCTGGTGTCAGATGGGAACGTGCGGCAATCGCGCCAAGGCGAGCCGCCACCGCGCGCGCGTCAGGCGCGAAATGGCGAATCGCGCCTGACGTTCCAGCCGCTCAGGCCGCTTCGGAGCGCGGCTTTATGTACCCCATGTCTACCGCGTAGCCGACTAGCGCCCGCTGCAGCAGCCGCCTTCCGCGAAACAGCCGCGACTTCACCGTGCCCTCGGGCACGTCCAGTATTGCGGCGATCTCGGCGTACCGCAGCTCGTGCAGATCGCTCAGTACCACGGCGGTGCGATACTCGTCAGGCAGGGAATCGATTGCCCGGGTGATCTCGTCGTCGAGAAATCCGTCGTAGAAGCGCGACTCCGGATCGGCCTCTCCCACCACATCGATCGACGGCCGGTCATCGTTCTCCGGCGTGAGCGAGACCTCACGCGCCGACACCCGGCGCTTTCGGCTGACGAAGGTGTGATACTGAATGGTGAACAGCCACGCCCGGATGTTGGAACCGAGCCGGTACTGTTCCCAGCGATCGAACGCACGCAACAGCGTGTCCGACACCAGATCCTCGGCATCGGTCCTGTCGCGCGTCAACTTGAGCGCAAAGCTGTACAGCGCATCGAGCTGCGCCAGCGCTTCGGCTTCGAACGCGCGGCGCGCTTCGGCGCGAACACCTTCCTGAGAAGACGTTTCGGCCTGCGCCTCATCCCCCCACCCCGACCTCACGGGCGGGGACAACAGAATGGTCGTCATCCCGCATTCCCTCCCAGCGGCCGCCGCTCGTGCGGGCGGTGCCGCGATACTTCGTTATGCAGACGGCCTGGCCGCCGCCATGGCCCGTCCACGAACCCGCGAACCCACGTAATGCTTCAGCTGCCCGGCGATGCCTCGCATGATCGTCACTCGGCGCTGCACCCGGGACATCAGCATCGCCCCCTCGAGCGTCGCGATGATGAACTGGGCGAGTTCGCGCGTATCCGTCCCCTCGATCAGCTCGTCGCGCGCCTCATAGAGCAGCGCGTCGAGCTGGCTCGCCCACCGCTCGAACACCTGCGCCAACTCGACGCGAAGCCCTTCGTTCTGCTCCGACAGCTCAGCTCCGAGTGTGCCGAACGGACAACCCACGGCGCATCCACGCTCCTCCTGCCCGTCCACCATCGCGTCGATGAAGCGGTCGAGGCGCTCCAGCGGCGGCACGCGCGGATCCCTCAGGATCGCCAAACCATGTCCGGCAAAGTGATCGAACTGTCTTTGTATCACGGCGAAGCCCAACTCTTCCTTCGATTTGAAGTGATGGTAGAAGTGCCCCTTGCCACACAGCCCGGCTTGGCGAATGACGTCATCAACCGACGTCTGCGCAAAACCACTGCGGCAAATCAGCTCGGTCGCTGCGTCAATAATCTGGCTTCTACGATCTTTCATGGCGTGAATATACGACTGGTCGGTCCAAGAAGCAATCACGACGTTAACTGCGTGCGATAAAACGTTTTATACCTAAAATTATTGTATGACTTGGTCCAATCGGTCTAATTGCGACGACTTGGCCTTACTGTGCCCGCGGCGCGACTGTCAGCTCACCCGCCTCTGTGTTCAAAGAGCCGTGCGAGCGTCTGAAGCACCAACGAAACGAGATCGACTGGCGCTAGCTTCCTCCCGATGACAAAGGTCACCCGCACGTTCCTCCAGCTCACGGCATCCGATGGTCTGGCGCGCGGGCAAACGGAGCCGCCGGAGGGCGCCCGCGTGGAGCGATGCTTCCCCGTGTCGCCGGAGCATTTTCGTGAACTTTACGCAAAGGTGGGATCAGCGTATCGCTGGCACGACCGGGATGAATGGACCGATGCCAGGGTTGCGGAGCGCTTCGCTACTGAGCGCGTGACGCTGTACGAGGTCACGATCTACGGCGGACGTGCCGGGTTCTACGAGCTGGAATGCCACGACGACGGCTCGGTCGAGATCGTGCTGTTCGGGCTTCTCCCCGAATTCGCCGGACGCGGTCTCGGCAAATGGCTGCTGGTCGACGCCGTGGAACGGGCCTGGTCGATGGAGGCTACCCGAGTCTGGCTTCACACCTGCACCATGGATTCGCCGGCGGCCATCCCTAACTACCTGGCTCGCGGATTTCGGCCCTACGCCACAGAAGAGTACGAAATCGAGAATTGAAGACGCGGACGGCTCCGCCACCGTGCGCCTATCCGCTACTCCACGGTCATGTCGAGCCGTACCGCCGCCCATGACACCGCGGGATCCACGGTATAGCGAGCGTCGCCTATCCAGATGACGGCTTCGGTTCCGCGCCCATCGAAGGTGAAGAAGGGAAAGCGCGCCCACCCGAGAAAGCCGCGGCCGCGCGGCGTGGTCCGGGCAAGAATTGCCGCCGGGCCGTCGCGATCGGATTGAATCGCAAATTCCTCCAGCGTAAAGCTGGCCGCCGGAGTCCATCGTACCTCGCCGAATCGGTAGCGCGCACCCGAATCGACCGAGGCGACGATCTGTCGGCGCAACGGATTCACAGGCACCGGTCCGGCCATGATCCGATCCACGTTCGCCACACCTTGCGCCGCCAGGCCGTGACGGGCAGCCCGCTCTCCAAGCTCGCCTAACACCAGCATGCCAACCGCGTAGGTGGAGACGAGGGTCATCGCGACCATCGCTGGGCGTCCGGCATTGCGAGCCCGCTCGCCGGCACGCCAGCGCCTGCGTGATGCGACCACACCGACCGCCAGCGCGCCCCAGATCCACGGATCGACGATGAACAGCGCGTCTCCGTAGAACCAGGTTCCATCGAATGGCATGAGCCAACGGACGCCGTAGACGTTCATCCAATCGAGCACTGGATGCGTCGCCATCGACAGCGCCGAAAGCAGCAGCAGGCCTCGGGTATCGGCCGGCTGGTGCGTAGTTCCGGCCCGCCTTCGCCTTACGAAGTGGTCCCACGCGAGCATGATGCTGGTGAGTACGAACGGGAGCACGATCAGTGCAAGAATCCCGTGAGTCACTCCCCGGCGCCATTCGAAGCTCATGCCGAGCGGTACGGCAAGGACATCGATGTCGGGAAAATTCGCCCCGATCATCAATGTCGCGCCACCGAGTGCGGTCCGGCGCTCGAGTCCGGATTTGGCCAGTGCCGCACCGACGAGCGTGTGACAGATGTTGTCCATGAACAGAGAGGATACGAGATGCGAGATACGAGGACCGATACCAGGTGCCAAGGCGAAGTGCTAAGCGCTCGATCGAAGCCGATGCGTTAGGGTGACTGTTCGGAACGCAGCAGATCGGCGATCGCGGCGCGCTCGCCAGTGGACAGCCGGGCCGCGGCGCGTCCACACAGCGCTCCCAGGACGTTCCCAGTGCCGCTGTAGGCTCCGGCTGCCCAGACCGCGGTGCGTACCTCTTCGAGGATCGGAAGGCCGC
>JBPCLX010000033.1:0-21160 GCA_051002815.1 Gemmatimonadaceae bacterium | reverse complement strand
GATTGGCGTTATGGCACGGCTCTGATGATCCTGAACGCCGTGTGCGTGGTGCTTCTCTTCTTCGTGTTCGATCGTGGCCGGCTGGTGAATCCGGCAAGCAGCATCGTGCAGCGGGAGGAGATCGCGCGGCTTCGCGCGCGTTCGGCGCGCGGACGCGTCGCTGCCGCCCCGCAGGGAGATTGAGGACTCAATGACTATTCAGGTAAAGGTTCTTGCCCGGCCGGTGGAAGAGGTGAGCTACGTGCGCGCGATGCTGTCGGGCATGGCGCTCACGTTCAAACACCTGCGAGAGCCTCGCAAGGTCACCTGGCAGTACCCGGAGGAAAAGTGGCCGATCTCTCCGCGCTGGCGGGGCACACACCGCATGCTCACCGATGAAAACGGCAAGGCGAAGTGCGTCGCCTGCGGCTTGTGTCCGCAGATCTGCCCAGCGAATTGCATAAAGCTCGTGCCTGGCGAGGACGAGGAAGGGAACCGCTATCCGCTCGTCTACGAGATCGATGAGTTCCGCTGCATCTTCTGCGGATACTGCCAGGAAGTATGTCCCGAGGAAGCCATCCACGTCGGAAGGCATTACGAAAACTCGGAGTACAGCCGGGAAGGATTCGTCTACGATCTGGAGCGGCTGATGGCGCAGACGCATCCGGTGACGGAGATGTGGGATCCCGACGACCCGAAGGGTGAGTGATGCAATCGTCCGGCCTGTTCTATCAGTTTCACTTCTATCTTTTTGGCCTGATCGCCATCGCTTCGGCGCTGGCTTTCGTCACGCGCAAGGGTCCGGTAGCCGCGACGCTCTGGCTGGTGAACACGTTGTTCAGCCTGGCGGCACTGTACATAATGCTCGACGCACAGTTCATAGGCGCCATTCAGGTGTTCGTGTACGCAGGCGCGATCATGGTGGTTTTTCTGTTCGTCGTCATGCTGCTGAATCTTGGTGACCCGTCGGAGATCGCGGATATTCGCGGCAAGTGGGGACTGATCGCCGCGGGTGCCCTCGGTTTGGCTCTCCTTGCACAGCTGATGGTCGTGCTGCGTCAGCAGCTTCCGCGTGAAGCGCCGCCGGCGGCGGACGCGCCCCGCGGGGTGATAGATGGTATAGCCGAGCCCTTGTTCCGCGAATATCTGCTGGCGTTCGAGATAGCGAGCATCCTGCTCCTCGCCGCAATCGTCGGCGCCGTACTTCTTGCCAAGCGCCGGGCCTGACATGATAGCCGAATCGCTCTTTTTCTCGGCGATCCTCTTCACGATCGGCGTGATCGGCGTGCTCACGCGCCGTAACGTCATCATCATTTTCATGTCCGTCGAGCTCATGCTCAACGCCGTGAACCTGACGTTCATCGCGCTATCCCGACTGCACGGCATGAGCGGTCAGGTGTTCGTCGTGTTCGTGATCGCGGTGGCCGCGGCAGAGGCGGCGGTCGGCCTGGCAATCATTATTGGGATCTTCCGGCATCACGAGTCGGTCGACCTTCAGAACATCAACCTGTTGAAAGGGTGATCCTCCAGGCCCCAGGCGCCGCCGATGCAGGCGCGCATCCGCTGAGTGGAACCCTTGCCGACTGGATCGGCATCCTTCCGCTGATCCCGCTGCTGGGTTTTGTCATCAATGGCGCGATCGCGCTCATGCACGCCTATCGATCGGGCCCCTCGGACCCGTCGCTCCACTCCAATGGGGAGCATGGGACGGGGGGGGAGAGCGTCCACGCCGGTCACGAGCCGGCGGCGGATTCCGCCACGCACCCTCGGGCTTGGTTGACCAGCATCGTGGGGCCGGGCGTGCTCGGTATTGCATTCGTCATGTCGGTGGCCCTGTTCGGGATCATGATCGGCGCCGGAGAGCTGCACACGCCTTTCGTGAAGGAGTATTTCAGATGGATTCCAATGGGCGACCTGGAGCTGACGTGGGCATTCCAGCTCGACCAGCTCTCGATGCTCATGACGCTGATCATAACGGGTGTGGGATTCCTCATCCATGTGTTCAGTGTCGGGTACATGCGGGAGGACCCGGGATACCCGCGCTACTTCGCCTATCTCAATCTGTTCATAGCTTTCATGCTGGTGCTGGTGCTCGGCGCCAGCTACCCGGTCATGTTCATCGGCTGGGAGGGGGTGGGTCTCTGCTCGTATCTGCTGATCGGGTTCTGGTTCTCCGACAAGGCGAATGCCGATGCGGGCAAGAAGGCGTTCATCGTCAATCGCATCGGCGACTTCGGATTTCTGGTCGCCATTTTCATGATGTACGCCAACCTCGGCGCGCTCGATTTCGTGGGGGTTTCGCAGGCGGCGGGGCAGCTCGAGATGGGCGGCATTCTCGTCACCGCGATCTGTCTTTTCCTGTTCCTCGGCTGCACAGGCAAGAGCGCCCAGATTCCGCTTTACACGTGGCTGCCTGACGCCATGGCGGGTCCGACACCGGTCTCCGCGCTCATCCACGCGGCGACAATGGTCACGGCAGGCGTGTATCTGGTGGCGCGAAGCGGATTTCTTTTCGCCCTCTCGCCGGTCGCGAGCCTCACCGTTGCGGTCATTGGCGCGCTCACCGCCTTCTTCGCCGCGACGATCGGCCTGAAGCAGTGGGACATCAAGAAGGTGCTGGCATACTCCACGATCTCGCAGTTGGGCTACATGTTCGTGGCGGTAGGTGTAGGGGCGTATGTATCGGGAGTGTTCCACCTTACGACGCATGCGTTCTTCAAGGCACTCCTGTTCCTCGGGGCGGGCTCGGTGATCTACGCCATGCATCATGCGTATCATCACACCCACAACCATGAAGATGCGCAGGACATGCGGAACATGGGTGGCATGCGCAAATACCTGCCCGTCACCTTCATCCTGATGTGGATCGCTACGCTGGCGATCGCCGGAATTCCGCCGTTCTCCGGTTTCTTTTCCAAGGATGAGATCCTGGCGTCCGTGTTCGCGCGTGCCAGCGGATCGATCCTCGCCGACGCCAGCTGGCTGGGGATTCCGGGTCAGACGGTGCTCTACGCGATTTACGCATTGTCGCTCGGAGCGGCATTTCTCACCGCGATTTACATGACGCGGATGATGATCTACACGTTCCACGGGCCGAATCGCTCCGGAGAGGCCGAACAGCGGCACCTTCGTGAGGCCCCGTGGGTGATGACGGGACCCCTTGTAGTACTCGGCATTCTGGCCGCGCTTGGCGGATGGTTGAACCTTCCGCACCTGCTGCCGCTCGGCCCGGAGGCCCTTCTGGAGCACTGGCTGGAACCGGTGGTAGGCGGGGCGACCTTGACGATCACTCAGGGCGCGCCAGCTCTTCCGCCGGCAAACGTCGAGACAGTGCTCATTGGTGTCGCCGTGCTCGTAGCCATGCTGGGCATTGCTTTGGCCTACCTGCGGCTCAAGCCGCAACGCCTGGTGCCTGCTCGTGAGGCTCCGGAAGAACGCGGGATTGAGCGGATTCTGGCCGACAAGTACTACGTGGACGAAGCGTACGATGCCGCTGTCATTCGACCGACGCTCGGCCTGTCCCGCCGCGTGCTCTGGCGCGGAGTGGATGTCGGGATCATCGATGGATTGTTCGTGAACGGCAGCGCCTACCTTGCTCGAGGGGTGGGCTGGATCGGCTCGCAGCTTCAATCGGGGCAGGTCGGTTCGTACGCCTGGGGCATTGTCTTTGGCGTGCTCGCCGTGCTGGGCGCCTTCACTCTTCGTTAGGCCATGCGCGACCTGCTCGCATCGATCAACTACAACGGCTGGATTCTTCCAGCCCTGCTCATCCTGCCACTGCTTGGCGCCCTGGCCCTGTACCTGCTTCCGGGCCCGGCACCGAGCGAAGGAGACGAGCACGCCACGACCGGAAAGCATCGAACCTTGGCGCTGGTCGTCCTCGTCGCCGAGTTCGTGCTGTCGATGGGACTGTGGTGGTCGTTCGAAATCGGAGTCGCCGATTGGCAGGCGGTCGTCGATCTGCCCTGGATCGCCGAGTGGGGCGCCCGCTTCACTGTGGGAATAGATGGCATATCGCTCTTCATGGTGCTGCTCACGACTCTCCTAATGCCACTGACGGTATTGGGGAGCTGGACTAGCATTCGCCTAAAGGCGCGCAGCTACTACGCACTTCTACTGGTGCTCACCACAGGTATGCTCGGCGTCTTCGTCGCGCTCGATCTCCTGCTGTTCTACGTCATGTGGGAGATCATGCTCATACCGATGTATTTCATCATCGGTATCTGGGGCGGTGAGAGACGAATCTACGCAAGTCTCAAATTCTTCATCTATACGATGGTCGGCTCGATCCTGATGCTGGTGGCCATTCTGTATCTCTGGCTGCAGTCTGGGGGGACGACCTTCAACTACGACCAGATCCTGGCGCTGGCGCAGGCGGATACGAATGCGTTCACGTTCTTCGGGCGGATCATCCCGATGACGACGGCGTTGTTCTTCGCCTTCTTTCTGGCGTTCGCAATCAAGGTTCCGATGTTCCCGTTCCACACCTGGCTGCCTGACGCGCACGTTGAAGCGCCGACGGCTGGCTCGGTGATCCTGGCGGGCATCATGCTCAAAATGGGGACTTACGGCTTTCTGCGCTTTGCCATGCCGTTCTTTCCCGATGCGGCAATGTCTCCGGCGATCCGGACGAGCATTCTGGCGCTGGGGGTCATCGGAATCATCTATGGCGCGCTGGTGGCGATGGTTCAGCCGGATTTCAAGAAACTGGTCGCCTATTCGTCGGTAAGCCATCTCGGATTCGTCATGCTCGGCATCTTTGCGCTCACGCTTCAGAGCGTCCAGGGTGCGCTGATGGTGATGATCAACCACGGCATTTCGACAGGCGCGCTCTTCTTTCTGATTGGCATCATTTACGAGCGACGCCACTCGCGGCTGATCGCCGATTACGGCGGCATTGCACGCGTCGCCCCCATGTTCGCGGTGCTGTTGACGCTCGTGTCGTTGAGCAGCATTGGCCTTCCGGGGACCAACGGATTCATCGGAGAATTCATGGTCCTCGTCGGCTCGTTCCGCACTGCACCTTACTTCACCGTAATCGCGGCGACCGGCGTCATCTTCGCAGCCGCGTACCTGCTGTGGGCCATTCAGCGGATGCTCTTCCAGCCGTTGGACAAGCCCGAGAACGCGCGATTGACCGATCTAAACCGGCGTGAGCTCACGATCATGGGTGTACTCACCGTGATGATCCTCTGGATGGGGATCTATCCCGCTCCGGTGCTCGATCGCATGGAAGCCTCCGCCAACAGGTTCGTGCAGACGGTGTCCGGCAGTGCTGCGGCCACCCTGACGACGGGAGGGCGCTGACGATGCAGTTCGATCTCTCGAATCCCGCCCATCTGTCCGCGGCGCTCGCGCCGGAGATCGTCGTCATGGTAGGCGCGATGGTGCTGCTGCTGGTCTCCGTCTGGGACGGGGAGAGCGAGCACCGGCGGCGCAGCGTGGCCATTGGCGGTATCGCCGTCACTCTGATCGCAGCGGCCGTCGTCGGCTACTACTGGTGGTCGGGCGCCAGCGCGACCCCCGGCATCATCGCCGTCGACGATTTCCGGTGGGCCGCCGATTTCATATTTCTGCTGGCCACCGCGATCACGCTCATCATGGGGCTCGACTACGACAAGCGGGAAGACTACGCTCCTGCCGAAACGCACGTGCTCCTGTTGTTCGCCACGTCAGGCATGATGTTGCTCGCCGCCGCGCGCGACCTGATGATCGTGTTCCTCGGAATCGAGCTCATGTCGATAGCGGTCTACGTGCTCGCCGGGATAGACCGGCGCAGCAGCCGCGGCGCCGAGGCGGCGCTCAAATACTTCCTTCTCGGCGCCTTCGCCACCGGTTTTCTCCTCTACGGCATGGCGCTCATCTACGGCGCCGCGGGCTCGACGAACCTGCAGGCGATCGCCGAGGTGGTGACCAGCTCCGGTGGTATCTCCGAAGCACCGATGATGCAGATCGGCATTGCGCTGCTCCTGGTGGGTTTCGGCTTCAAGGTGGCGGTTGCGCCGTTCCACATGTGGGCGCCTGACGTGTACGACGGTGCGCCAACCCCGTACACCGCCTACATGGCGACCGCTGTCAAGGCGGGAGCGTTCGCGGCGTTCATTCGGGTGTGGCTCGAGGCGTTTCCGTTGTTGCCGCAGACCGATGCATCGATGGCCACGGCACTCTGGTATCTCGCAGTCCTGACGATGGTGGTCGGAAACGTGGTGGCACTTGCTCAGCAGAACATCAAGCGGCTGCTAGCTTACTCGAGCATAGCGCACGCCGGCTACGTGCTGGTGGCTGTAGTCGTCGGTACCTCGACAGGCGCCTCGGCGTTCCTGTTCTACCTGGTGGCGTATACTCTGGCCACGATGGGTGCCTTTGCTGTCGTAATGGCCGTATCGGCAAAGGGCGAGCGGCGCCAGCAGATTTCGGATTATGCTGGACTCTGGCGCGTGCGGCCGTGGCTCGCGCTGGCAATGGCCGTCTACATGCTCGCCTTGCTCGGCTTTCCGATCGTTGGTGGAATAGGATTTTTCGCGAAGTGGTACGTGATCGATGCCGCGCTGGAACAGAGCAAGAACTATCTGGCAATCTGGCTGGTACTTACCAGTGTCGTCTCAGCCGGCTACTACCTCTACGTCGTGATGGTGATGTTCATGCGTCCGCGGCCACAGGATGCGCCGGAACTGCCGTTCGTCGCCGGCGCCACCCGCTTCGTGATCGGAGCGACCGTGGCGCTCATCCTGCTCTTTGGCGTCTACCCGCAGCCGGTCATTCGCTTTGCTCGCGCCGGCGCACTGATGCCCGTGGAGCTCGCTGCGCCGCCGCTTGCCCGCGATTCGCCGCCGGTCGCCGGGACCCTGGCACGCTGAACGAGACGGAGCCGCGCGGCGGCCCCGTGACCTTTCGAATACGTCATGGACATCGCGCAGGGCATCTTTCGGCAGTATGACATTCGCGGCATCGTCGGTCGGGACCTGACCGCCGAGGTCGCGGCGATGGTGGGGCGCGCGTTCGGCACGCATCTGCGTGCACTTGGTGCGCGCGGCGCCATCGCAGTGGGCCGCGACAACCGGCCGAGTGGTGGAATGCTCCGCGACGCGATGGTACGCGGCATCACATCCACTGGATTCGATGTCATCGACATCGGCGTGGTGCCCACGCCGCTGCTCTACTGGGCACTGCACAAACTGCCGGTCGCTGGCGGCATTCAGATCACCGGCTCGCACAACCCGGCCGAGTACAACGGATTCAAGTTGAGCGCCGGCACATCATCGCTCCATGGCGATTCGATCCAGCGCCTCTACGAGATGATTCGCACGGAGAAGTTCTCGGCCGGAGATGGACGCGTCAGGACCGAGAACGTGATCGAGCGCTATCTGGACGACATGGTCGAGCGGGTTGGCGTGCTGTCGCGCCCCATACGAGTCGTGCTCGACTGCGGCAACGGCGCCGGTGCGCTGGTTGGACCACAGCTGTTGCGGCGGCTGGGTGCCAACCTGACGACGCTGTTCTGCGAGAGCGACGGCACCTTCCCCAATCATCATCCCGATCCGACGGTCGTCGAGAATCTGAGCGACCTCATTAAGGCCGTTCGTGAGCAGGGTGCCGATATCGGGATTGCGTTCGATGGCGATGCCGATCGCATCGGCGTGGTCGATGAGCGCGGCGGGATCGTCTGGGGCGATCACGTCCTGATAATCTACGCCCGAGACGTCATTGAGCGCACCGGAAAGGGGCAGGCGGTTATTTTCGATGTGAAGTGTTCGCAGGCGTTGCCCGATGCGATCACTGCCGCGGGTGGCAAGCCCATCATGTGGAAGACCGGGCACTCGTTGATCAAGGACAAGATGAAGGCGGAACGTGCACCGGTCGCTGGAGAGATGTCAGGGCACATGTTCTTCGAGGAAGGCTTCTACGGCCACGACGATGCTCTGTATGCCGCCGCCCGTCTTCTGCGAATACTCGCGGATTCCGGGAGCACCATGTCCGGTCAGCTCGCCGACGTGCCACCCTTCGTTTCCACTCCGGAAATCCGGGTCGACGTTGCCGAAGAGCGGAAGTTCGGCATTGTCGAAGAGGCGGTGCGCCACTTTCGGGCAGCCTATGAAGTGATCGACGTCGATGGCGTCCGCGTGCTATTCGGCGACGGCTGGGGCCTTATCCGCGCCTCCAACACGCAACCGGTGCTCGTTATGCGGTTCGAGGCGCGCTCGGCGGAGCGCCTTCAGGCGATCCGGGACGAGTTCGAGCAGTGGTTGCGCGCGCAGGGCGTCGCGGTATAGCGTGACTCGCCGGCGATGGATCGGTATTGCCATCGTCAGCGTCGCCATCCTGCTGCTGGCGGGTCGGATCGCGGCGAACGCGTATGCCGAGTTTCAGTGGTACGCGGCCGTGGATGCCCTCGCCGTTTGGAATCTCAGGATGCGCACGCTGATCGTAATGCGCGGTGTGGCATTCGCGGCGTGGGGCACGTTTCTTTTCCTGAACTTCTACGCCGTTCGGCGCTCCGTTGCCGCGGTTCGCATTCCGCGGCGGATGGCCAACCTGGAGATAGGTGAAGACCTGCCGGGCCACTACCTCGACGTCGCCGCCCTCCTGCTCGCCGCCGGGGTCGGCGCCCTGCTCGCCTGGTCGTATGCCGATTGGACGAGGACCGCGCTTGCCTGGAACGGACTGCCTTTTGGCGAGATAGCTCCGCCGTTCGAGCTCGATCTCGGATTCTACGTGTACTGGCTGCCGTTCGAGTTGGCGCTCCGCGATAGCGCACTGGTCGGCTTGATCATAACGCTTGGCCTGGTTGGGCTTCTCTACGCGCTGACACCAAGCCTGCGCCGCACCGGCGGGCGGATCTACGTGTCCAATCACGTCCGCCGGCATCTGTTCGTGCTCGGTGCCCTGTTGCTGGTCGTGCTTGCGTGGACGTTCCGGCTCGATGCGCACGAGACTCTGCTCGGCGGAAGTGGACCAAATGGCCTGTTTACCGCAGCCGATAGCCGCGGCACCATTCCGGCGAATACCTGGCTGTCGGTGCTGACGTTGGCGGTGGCTGCGCTCGTCCTCTGGTCCGGGTGGACAGGGCAGCTTCGAATCGCATTCTCCATCGTCGGCCTGCTGCTCGTCGGTGCCCTGGCAGCTCGGCAGCTCGCACCGCGATCGGCGGCTGCGTCCGCCGCCGCCGCCGCGCGTACGGGCGCTGCATCCGTCATGCCGGATGTGGCGCCTGAGGATCGTCCTTACGCGCTGATGCGGGATGTGTACACCCGGCGTGCATACGGCGTAGACCGGTTGGCCGCGCTAGGCGATGACGTGCGGGCACTGCCGGCGCCGGCCGCGGCGTCGGCAATTTCCGCCTGGGATCCGAGTGCGCTGACCAGGGGTGCCGCACGGCTGACCGGCGGGGTGCCTCATCGTGTGGGATGGAACGTCCGGGATGGTCAGCTGGATGCAATCATCCCATTGGCGCCCGGAGGACAGGGTGCCATTCCACGATCATGGTCCGCCATTTCACTCGCGGCTCCACTAGCCGACGCCAGCGGCGACGTGATCGCCTACACCGGCCACTCGACCGCCGATCGCGCTCGTCCAATTGCGCCGGTCCGCATCGTCGATGGTGCAGAGGGTTATCAGCTGGTCGAAGATGCACCTGACGATCTCGCCGGCCCATCACTCGACTCTCGCCGGGTGCGCTTCGCGTTTGCCTGGAGCGCGCAGAACTATACACTACTTTCACGCGAGCCGGGCACTCGCATCCTCCTCGAGCGTGACCCGCGAGAGATCGTCAGGCGACTGGCACCGTTCTTTCAGCAGGGAACCACGCTCTTTCCCGTCGTCGAGCGGGATACCCTGTACTGGATAATCGAGCTGTACGCCGTGTCGGCGCACTATCCGCTCAGCCTGCACTTTCATTTCCATCAGCGACCGGTGCGCTACGCGCATCACGCGGCCACTGCGATCGTCAACGGCTCCAGCGGAGGGGTACAGATCATCCTCACCGACCAGCCCGAGCCACTCGCGCGATCCTGGGCGCGGCTGGTGCCTGCGCTATTCGAGACGTGGGCGGCCGTACGTCCATCGCTGGCCGACGCCCTGCCTCCGGCGATCGATGGCGCAAGATTGCAGGCGCAGGCGCTGGCCAGCTCCGGCACTCGTACACAGCCCGAAGGTGGAGGAAATCTCGCCACCCAGGATGGGGGTGCGGCCGCCGAACTGCTCGCGGGAGATCCGACGCTGCATGGCATACTCGTCGAGCGAGGAATGCGATCTGCAACCGGCTGGACCGTACCGGTACTAGATAGGCAGCAACGGCTCCGCGGTGCCGTCGTCGCGGTGGGCGGACGGTTGCATGAGTCGAGATACCTGCCGCTCCCGCCGTCCGAGGAGCGATGGCCCGCCATCCGCGAGTCGCTCCGCCGGGCGCTCGATACCTTGAACCAGGTGCCTCGTGAGGCACGGGTCGTCCACGGTCCGGTGCGTGCCGCCCCGCTTCCCAACGATCTGGTACTGGTGCAAAGCGCCTACACGTGGCGCGGGGACGGCGCTCCCACGCTGTTAGGCACTGCCATACACGTTCGCGACAATCCGGCTCGCGTTGGCGCGACCATTCCCGGCGCGCTCGGTGTCGCGGTCTCCCCACCGCCGGCCGCCGGCGGGCCGCTCCGCGGTGATTCGCTCGAAGCTCGCGTACGGGACCTCTACGCAGCAATGGAGAATGCGCTGGCGCGAGGCGATCTGGTGGCATTCGGCGCGGCATTCGACTCGCTCGGCAGCGCGCTCGGGCAGGCTCCTCGCCAATGAGCGCGACCGCGGCCGGCACCGCCGTCATTGCGTTAGGTGGGAATGCACTGTCCCCCGCCGGTGAGCGGTCCACTATCCACGATCAGTTCCGCCACACGCGCGCGAGCCTTGGACCCGTCGTGGATCTGGCCCGCGACGGCTGGAAGCTGTGCATCGTGCACGGCAACGGCCCACAGGTCGGAGATGAGCTGGTCCGGAACGAGCCCGCCCCCGCCGAGGTGGATCCTTCGCCCCTCGGTGTTCTGGTCGCGGCCACCGCCGGCTGGATCGGTTACATGATCCAGCAATCGCTCGAGAACGCCTTACGCCGCGCCGGATCGGCGCGCCCGGTAGTGACGATCATCACCCAGGTGCAGGTTCGTCCCGATGATCCGCGACTTCAGGATCCGGTAAAGTTCATCGGACACGGCATTCCCGAGGATCGGGCACTGGCCCTGCGCGCCGAGGGTCATGCCGTCAAGCAGGATTCGCGCGGAAGGTGGCGGCGCGTCGTCGCCAGCCCTGCACCTATCGCCGTTCACGAGCTTGGCGTCATATCGTCGCTCGTCGACTCCGGTGTCATCGTCGTAGCGTGTGGCGGCGGCGGCGCACCCATCTTTCCCGATGCGAACATGGGCTGGGAGGGAATCGATGCCGTGATCGACAAGGATCTGGCCGCCGCCGTGCTCGCACGGGATCTGGGCGCCTCGCTGCTGCTGATTCTCACCGACGTCGCGGCCGTATATGCCGATTTCGGCACCTCGGCGCAACGCGCGCTTCCACGTCTTGGCGTGAGTGAAGCGGAAACGCTGGATCGTGCAGGGAGCTTTGGCGAGGGCAGCATGGCACCGAAGGTTCGCGCAGCCGTCGAGTTCGTGCGAGCCACCGGAGGTCGCGCTATTATTACCGAGTTGCATCATGGTCGGGCCGCCATCCGCGGCGAATACGGCACAACCATCGTTCCCGACGCGGCAGCTGATGCCGCGCCGGCACCGGAGCGCCCGTGAATATCCACGAGTATCAGGCCAAGGAGCTCTTTCGCGGAGCCGGCATTCCGATCCCTCCGGGAAGGGTGGCGGCAACGCCTGACGAGGCGGAAGCAATCGCCCGGGAATTCGGAGAGGCCGTCGTCGTCAAGGCGCAGGTCCATACCGGCGGACGGGGAAAGGCGGGAGGAGTCAAGTTGGCGCGCACCCCCGAAGAGGCGCGCGCCCACGCGGCCAACATTCTCGGCATGCAGATCAAGGGGCTGACCGTCAAACTCGTGCTCGTCACCCCGGCCGCCGACATCGCCAGCGAAGCATACGCCGGTATCATCGTTGACCGCGCTTCGAAGCGGGCCGTCTTCATGGTCAGTCCGGCCGGCGGCATCGACATCGAGGAGGTCGCCGCCAGTACCCCCGAAAAGATCCTGAAGATTCCCGTCGATCCTCGTTATGGCCTCCAGCCGTTCGAGGCCATGCGGATGGGATTCTTCCTGTACCACGACATCAGGCAGGTGCGCGCCGCCGCCGCCATCCTGCGGCAGCTCTATTCGGTGTTTCTGGAGACCGGTGCGTCGCTGGCGGAGATCAACCCTTTGGTCACCACGCCTGATGGCGAGGTGCTCGCACTCGATGCCAAGGTCGTCATTGATGACAGTGAGCTCGAGCGCCGCACCGAGCTCGAAGCCCTGCGCGACGAATCAGCTGAAGCTCCTAGCGAGGTCGAGGCACGCAAGGCAAACCTCACATTCATCAAGCTCGATGGCAACGTCGGATGCGTGGTGAACGGTGCCGGACTGGCCATGGCAACCATGGATCTGGTGAAATACTACGGCGGCGAACCGGCCAACTTCCTCGACATCGGTGGCTCGTCGAATCCGGAGAAGGTAGTCAGTGCCTTGCGCATCATTACACAGGATCCGAACGTGAAAGCCATTCTGTTCAACATCTTCGGCGGGATCACGCGCACCGACGATGTCGCCAACGGCATCGTCACCGCCACTCGCGCCAATCCGCTCACCGTACCGATGGTCATCCGGCTGACCGGCACTAACGAGGAGATCGCGGTGAAGATCCTCGAGGAGAACGGATTTTCGGCGATGACCGACATGGACGATGCGGTGCAACGGGCGGTCGCACTGGCCACCGAAGGAGCGGCAGCGTGAGCGTCTTCATTGATGAAAGCACGCGACTGCTCGTCCAGGGAATCACCGGGCGCGATGGCTCGTTTCACGCCCGGCAAATGATGGAATACGGCACTGAGGTCGTCGCCGGCGTCACGCCGGGCAAAGGCGGCAAACGGTTCGAGGAGTCGGTGCCGATCTTCGACACCGTGCACGATGCGGTGCGCGAGACCGGAGCCAACACCAGCGTCATCTACGTTCCGCCACCGTACGCCGCCGACGCGATAATGGAGGCAGCCGCTGCCGGCGTTGCTCTCATCGTCTGCATCACCGAAGGCGTGCCCGTGCTGGACATGACACGCGTTCACCCGTACGTCCGGGAGCACGGGGCACGCCTGCTGGGACCGAACTGCCCCGGGCTGATTTCGCCTGACGAGTGCAAGGTAGGTATCATCCCCGGCCGCATCTGCACCCCTGGCCCGGTTGGTGTGGTGAGTCGCTCCGGCACGCTGACCTATGAAATCGTCTACCAGCTTACCCGGGCCGGGCTCGGCCAGACTACCTGCGTGGGGATTGGCGGCGATCCCATCAACGGCACGAGCTTCATTGACTGCCTGCGCGCCTTCGAAGCCGACCCGGCTACTGCCGCCGTTGCGATGATGGGCGAGATCGGAGGCACTGATGAGCAGGAAGCAGCCGAGTTCGTAAGGCATCACATGACGAAACCGGTGGTCGGCTTCATCGCGGGGCAGACGGCGCCGCCGGGCCGGCGCATGGGCCACGCTGGAGCGATCATCTCCGGTAGCGCTGGAACAGCGGCCGAAAAAATCCAGGCCTTTCGCGATGCGGGGATGGGAGTCGCGCAGCGTCCCATCGATTTCGTGGACCTGATCCGTGAGCGGCTTTGACCCTCGGCGACCTTGTCACGGCGAAACATGCCGTGGTGCCGCTATCTACCACCACCGCGATCGAGGCGGCACTGCAGCTGGTCGACCGCCTCGTCGCGGCCGGTGCAGTGGAGGATCCGGACAAGCTGCGCGAGCGCGTTGCGGAAGCGCATGGCGAGGACGTCGTTGCCATGGGCGACCGCGCATTCCTCATGCACTACCGAACGGATGCCGTTTCCGAGCTGCTCGTTGCCGTCGGTACGTCTCCCCAGCCGGTCCACCGCGGTGTGAAAGACGGAGAATCTTCCGGCGCGCGAATCGTGCTGCTCATCGTCGCGCCGCCACGACATGCCGCCCGCTACCTGCAGGTGCTGAGCGCGTTCGCACGGTTGCTTGCGCAGCAGGAAGTGGTCGCCGCCATCATCGCGGCGGCTGACGCGGAGTCGCTCGCGGCCCTCCCGGCTTTGCACGGAGTGCAGCTGCCCGAGCAGCTTGCCGTACGCGACGTAATGACCGATCGGCCGCGCACGACTACCGGGGACACGCCACTGCGCGATGCCGCCTCCGTAATAGCGGATGGTGGATTTGGAGCGCTGCCGGTTGTCGATGAGTCAGGCTTGCTGGTCGGGATGCTGAGCGAGCGCGAACTGGTGCGGTACCTCATGCAAAGCCAGCTCCAGTCCGGCTCGGGGATTCGCACCCCAGTCGAGGCCGGCCGCCAGCGGCGACTCGTGCGCGACGTAATGACCCGCCAGGTGCTTTGCGTCTCGCCGGAGCAGCCGCTCGCCGAAGTGGCATCACTGATGGTCAACAAGGACCTCGACGGCGTTCCCGTCGTGCATGAAGGCCGCGTCGCGGGGTATCTGTCTCGCGGCGACATCATTCGCAAACTCATCGGATCCTGACGACATGGTCGCAAACCGGACGCTCACCATCATCAAGCCCGACGCTTTCGCCCGTGGCAACGGCGGCCACATAATCGCGTTGCTCGAGGAAAAGGGGTTCAAGATCAAGGCCGCGCGCGTATTGCGGCTGACGCCGGGACAGGCGGAGTCGTTCTACGAAGTGCATCGCGAGCGGCCGTTCTACCCGTCACTCACGGCTTTCATGACATCAGGTGCGTGCATGCCGATGGTGCTGCAGAAGGAGAACGCCGTCGCAGCGTTGCGTGAAGCAATCGGCGCGACCGACCCGAAGGAGGCGGCCGACGGTACCGTCCGAAAGTTGTACGCCGAGTCGAAAGAGCGGAACGCCATTCACGCGAGCGATTCGGACGAGAATGCCGAACGCGAAAGCCGGTTTTTCTTCGCTGAGGCGGACCTGTTGTCGGGATTCTGACGCCGCGCCAGGCGTCTGACGTCGCGCCGTTAGGGGATTGTGAAAGGGGGAGGGGAAATGGGAAACGGGGAAAACGTGGGCAGGCCATTACGTTTCCCTTTTCCCGTTTCCCGCCTCCCATTGTCCCGCCATCCACGCCGTAAACCTCTGGCAGACGGCAACTTGACCGCCGTCCAGCTCAGGGGTAGATTTGAAGGTTATGCTTTCCATTGACATTCGGGCGCTGGAGTCCCAGGCGGCGTCCGTCAAGGGCAGCCTTGCCGCTGATGATGCGGTGTGGGAAGAAGGCGATATTCGTCCTCGAGATCGTGTGCTCGTGGAAGGCCGACTCTCCATCGCCGGAACTGGCCGGTACTATTTCAGCGGCCGCATGAGCGGCTCGCTCGAAATGCCGTGCCGGCGATGCCTCAAGCCGGCGGGGGCGGCGGTTCGCGAGGATTTGCATCTGCTGTTCGCCGAAACGGGAGCTGAGGAAGCGGACGATCCCGACGTGTTCGTGATCTCGCCCCACACTCCCGAGCTGGACCTTCGTCCGGCGATCCGCGAACAGTGGCTTCTCGCAGCCCCTGCGTTCCTGGAGTGCAGGGAGCAGTGCCGTGGTCTTTGTGCTCGCTGCGGCGCAGATTTGAACGAAGGTCCGTGCGACTGTCCGCCCGAAACCGATAGCCGCTGGAGCGCGCTCCGCAGTCTCGGAGAGCGCACGCAATAGCAGCGCACCACTACTTACCGATCAATTGCAATGGCCGTCCCGAAGCGCCGTACATCGAAGCGGAAGAAGCGCGCCCGCAACACACACAAGGATGCGCCCGCCATCGCCATCCAGTCCTGCCCGCGTTGCCGGAGCATGAAGCGGCCTCATCGCGTCTGCGCCGAATGTGGCTACTACGCGGGGGAGCAGCGAGTCGCGGCACGGGAAGGGTAGTCTTGGCCCGAATCGCGCTGGACGCGATGGGGGGCGACCATGCTCCGCAGGCCACGGTGGCAGGAGCGCTGCTGGCCCTCGCCGAACTCGATCCCGCGCACTCGCTCCAACTCGTTGGCAGGCAGCAGGTCATCCGCGAACAGCTCGACAGGCTTCTCGCAGGTGAGTTTTCGCACGCCAGGGGATCGCGCGAGCGCATCGAGATCGTCGAGGCTTCGCAAGTCATCGACATGAACGACAAACCAGTCGCGGCGATCAGGACGAAGCCTGACAACTCCATCGCCGTAGGTCTCAAGCTGCAGGCCAGTGGAGACTCGGAGGCTTTCGTGAGCGCCGGAAGCACCGGCGCGCAGATGGCCGCGTCGGCGGTCATCCTGAAGTTGCACGATGGACTGTTGCGACCGGCAATCCCCACGTTGCTGCCTACCGCCA
This sequence comes from Gemmatimonadaceae bacterium, assembly GCA_051002815.1. Lineage (GTDB taxonomy): Bacteria > Gemmatimonadota > Gemmatimonadetes > Gemmatimonadales > Gemmatimonadaceae > JALZIF01. Next base: position 4,734 of record JBPCLX010000033.1, on the reverse strand, counting down.
AGCACCGTGTGGTGCTCATCGATTCCGGCGCCAACGTCGATTGCTCGCCCGAGGAGCTGGTGCAGTTCGCCTGGCTGGGTGCCATCTACGCCGAGGACATTCTCGGCCGCGCCTCGCCAGGCATTGCCCTGCTCAACATCGGCGCAGAGCCGGAGAAGGGGAGCAGGGAGGTGAAGGAAGCGTTCAAGCTCCTGCAAAGGGAGGTAGCGCTCACCTTCCGCGGCAATTGCGAGGGCCGGGACATTCTCACCGGCAAGAACGCGCACGGCCCCGTCGATGTGGTGGTATGCGACGGTTTCGTCGGCAACGTCCTACTCAAGTTCTACGAGTCCGTCGCGCCCCTGGCGTTCGAGGCGCTGAAGCGCGCCGGCGTCGATCGCCGGCTGCTCGACCGCGGGTTCAAGGCGTTCGACTACTCGGAGATCGGCGGCGCGCCACTGCTTGGCATCCGCGGTGTGAGCATCATCGCCCATGGCTCCTCATCAGACCGGGCAATAAAGAACGCGATCAACGTTGCATTACGAGCTGTCGAGAGCAACATGAACGAGCACATCGGCCGCCGGTTGCCGGCGGTCAGCGCGGAAGCGTCATGAGGCGGCCCTACGCTCAGCTCCTCGCGACCGGAAGGTCGGTGCCGGCAGCGGTAGTGACGAATCACGACTTCAAGGCGATGGGTATCGACACCACCGACGAGTGGATCGTCGAGCGGACCGGCATCTCCCAACGACACATCGCGCGGAACGGCGAAACGACCTGTTCGATGTCGGCTGACGCATCACGGATCGCGATGGAGCGAGCGGGGGTGCAGCCTGGTGAGATCGACGCGATCATTTTGAGCACCGCGACCCCCGACAGACTCCTGCCGGCCACGGCGGTCGATCTTCAGGCGGAATTGGGCGCAGGCCGCGCCGCGGCGTTCGATATCTCGGCTGCGTGTTCAGGATGGCTGTACGGCCTCACCGTCGGTGAGGGACTCATCACCAGCGGTAGCGCCGAGACGGTGCTCGTCGTAGGCGCAGAAAAGATGAGCTCGATAGTGGACTGGTCCGATCGTGCCACCTGCGTGCTCTTCGGCGATGGCGCGGGCGCCACGATCCTGACAAAAGCGCGGCATGGACGCGGGATCCTGTCCACCTTCATCCGAAGCGATGGGACGCTGGCGGAGCTACTCTACCGGCCGGCTGGAGGCGCGACGATCCCGATGTCGGCCGACGTGCTCTCCGAACGGTCGCACTTCGTCAAGATGGCCGGGCGCGAAGTATTCAAGGCCGCTGTGCGCTCAATGTCGGAGGCCGCCGATCGGGCGCTCGACGGCGCCAAGCTGACCGGGGCAGACATAGATCTGCTCATCCCGCACCAGGCTAACGTACGAATCATCGAGGCCACCGCCAAACACGCGAACATCTCAATGGACAAGGTCTACGTGAACGTGGACCGCTTCGGAAATACCTCGTCAGCGTCGATACCCATTGCGCTCGATGAAGCTCGCGAGCGCGGAGTCATTGGCGATGGTGCGACCGTGCTCATGGTGGCCTTTGGCGCGGGCTTCACATGGGCGTCAATGGTCGTGCGCATCTAGCATGACGGTTCGCGATGTGGTGCTGCTCTTTCCGGGGCAGGGGTCGCAAAAGGTTGGAATGGGCGCGGACCTGGCGGAAGCCGATCCGCGAGCGCGCGCCGTGTTCGATGCAGCAGACGCAGCGCTCGACGTTCCACTCAGCCGACTCTGCTTCGAGGGGCCTGACGAGGAACTGATGCGCACCGAACATGCGCAGCCTGCCCTTCTGACGCATGGGGCGGCTGCGTGGGCGATAGTGCGAGACGTAATCGCGCCATATGTCCGTGCGGCTGCCGGCCATTCGCTGGGAGAATTCACCGCCTACCACGCAGCCGGAGCGCTTTCGCTCTCCGCCGCCCTTCAGGTCGTCAGGCGGCGCGGCGAGCTGATGGCGATGAGTGGCGCAAGGCGCCCGGGAGGAATGGCGGCGATTCTTGGCGCGGACGAGGCCACCGTCGAAGCCGCATGCCGCGATGCGGGAGAGTCAGGCACCGTCGTGCCGGCCAACTTCAATGCCCCCGATCAGATCGTAATTTCCGGTGAAGTGGAAGCGGTCGAGCGGGCAATGGTTCTGGCGAAGGAGGCGGGGGCCAAACGTGCAATTCGCCTCAAGGTTAGCGGTGCCTTTCATTCGCCACTGATGGCCGACGCCGCAGACGGGCTGGAGGCCGCACTTGCCACTGCGTCGTTCGCTCCACCGGCCTTTCCAATCTACGCAAACGTTTCAGCGGAGCCCGTGACCGAGGCCGACGCCGCTCGGCGACTGCTGCTCGAGCAGCTCGCGTCACCAGTGCGATGGACGGGAACAGTGCGTGCACTCACCGCGATGTATCCCGAAGCGCTGTTCGTGGAGCTTGGCCCAGGGGTGGTGCTGAGCAACCTCGTCAAGCGCATCTCAAACGGCACTCAGACAATGGCATGCGGAACCGCCGGCGACGTCGAAGCCCTCCTCGGGAGGTTCTCGTAATGCAGCTGGACCTTTCTTCGCGCGTTGCACTGGTAACGGGCAGCACACGTGGCATTGGACGAGAGATCGCGACCATGCTGGCCTCGTGCGGCGCGCGCATCGCCGTCGTGGGCCGCGATCTCGCGCGCGCGGAAGCGGTGGCCGCCGAGATTGCCGGTGCGCAGGGGTTTGCCGCCGACGTGGCCGACAGCGAGGCCGTCGCAACCCTCGTGCAGAATGTGGAGAGCGCATTCGGCGGGATAGACATCCTCGTCAACAATGCCGGTCTCACCCGGGACAACATTCTTCTCAGGCTCAAGGACGACGATTGGGATGCTGTGCTCGATGCAAACTTGCGCGGCGCCTTCCTGACCATTCGGGCTGCGGCGCGCGGCATGATGAAGCGTCGGTGGGGACGCATCATCAACATCACGAGCGTCGTAGGCCTCACCGGCAACAAGGGTCAGGCCAACTATGCCGCCAGCAAGGCGGGATTGATCGGGCTGACCAAATCGGTGGCCAGGGAGCTTGCCTCGCGCAACATCCTGAGCAACGCGATCGCGCCCGGCTTCATCGAGACGGACATGACTTCGGCGCTTACGGAGGAGGTTCGAGGTGCGCTGGCGGCACAGATTCCGCTCGCCCGCCTGGGCAGCCCCGGGGATGTCGCATCGCTCGTCGCGTTTCTTGCGTCCGAGCATGCCGGCTATATCACAGGGCAGGTGTTCGTGGTGGATGGCGGGATGGTAATGTAGTTTTCTACGAGGCGGCGCTCCGGTGCGCCGCCCCAACCGTTAACTCAGGGCACAGAGGATCGCTTCCATGGCTGATCTCGAAGAAAAGGTCAAACAGATCATCGCGAAGGAGCTGGGCGTCGAAATGGAGAAACTCACCAGCGAGGCAAGCTTCATGGAGGATCTGGGGGCAGACAGCCTGGATACCGTAGAGCTGGTCATGGAGTTCGAGAAGGAGTTCAACATCGACATCCCGGATGAGGATGCCGAGAAGATGCGGACGGTCGGCGACGCACTCAATTATCTGCACGAAAAGGTCAAGTGACAAAGCGACGGGTCGTCGTCACGGGGCTCGGCGCCATAACGCCGGTCGGTAACGACGTGGCGACGACCTGGCAGGCGTTGGTGGCGGGACAATCGGGGTCGGCTCCGATCTCGAAGTTCGATGCGAGTGCCTTTCCGGTGCGGTTCGCCGCCGAGGTGAAGGGATTCGATGCCGCGCAGTACATGGATCGAAAGGAGTCGCGGCGGTTCGATCCGTACACGCAATTCGCCGTTGCCGCCGCTGTTCAGGCGATGGAAGATGCGGGGCTCTCCAACGGTTCGGGCTATAACGCGGAGCGCGTCGGCGTCATAATCGGCAGCGGCATCGGCGGCCTCAAGACGTTCGAGGAACAGCACGACCAGTATCGGGAAAGGGGACAGCGGTCCATTTCCCCGTTCTTCATACCGATGTTCATTGCCGACATTGCCGCCGGTATCGTCTCGATGCGCTTCAATGCCAAGGGACCGAACTACGCTACGGTGTCGGCGTGCGCCTCGAGCGCGCATGCGATAGGTGACGCTTTTCGGACAATCCAGTATGGCGATGCGGACGTCATGCTCGCCGGAGGCGCTGAGGCCACGGTCACGCCGATGGCAATAGGCGGATTCGCCAACATGCGTGCGCTGTCGGAACGGAACGACGATCCCGCACGAGCGTCGCGGCCGTTCGATGCGACCCGTGACGGCTTCGTCATGGGTGAGGGAGGGGCGGTGGTCATCCTCGAGGAGCTCGGGCATGCGCGGGCGCGCGGGGCCCGCATTTACGCGGAGATCGTCGGATATGGTGCAACCGGGGATGCCTATCATCTAACGGCTCCGGCGCCGGATGGGGAAGGGGCACAGCGGGCAATGCGCCGCGCGGTCGAGGACGCGGGACTCCAGCTCACCGATGTGGACTACATCAATGCGCACGGCACGTCCACGCCGGCCAACGACGTCAACGAGACCCGGGCGATCAAGGCGGTCTTCGGCGACCATGCGCGCGCACTGAGCGTCAGCTCCACCAAGTCCGCGACCGGGCACATGCTCGGAGCGGCCGGTGCAGTGGAGTTCGTGGCGAGTACGCTCGCCGTGCGCGATGGCATCATCCCGCCGACCATCAACTACGAGACGCCGGACCCCGAGTGCGACCTGGACTACACCCCCAACGTCTCGGCCAGACGAGAGGTACG
>JBPCLX010000032.1:0-5500 GCA_051002815.1 Gemmatimonadaceae bacterium | reverse complement strand
TACATCATCACCTTCGTGTTCTGGGTAGGTATCGGCCACGCCGGCACGCTGATCTCGGCCATTCTATATCTGTTCCGCGCCGGGTTCCGCACCACGATCTACCGCTGTGCGGAGGCGATGACCGTCTTCGCGGTCATGACCGCCGGACTTTTCCCGATCTTGCACCTGGGTCGGCCGTGGAAGTTCTTCTGGCTCATACCGTATCCGAACTGGCGGCTCCTCTGGCCGCAGTTCAAGAGCCCGTTGGTGTGGGACGTCTTCGCGATTCTGACGTACCTCACCGTGTCGACGACCTTCCTCTACGTCGGGCTCATACCGGACATCGCCGTGCTGCGCGACCGGGAGACGCACCCGGTGCGGAAGAAGATTTACAGCGTGTTGTCGATGGGGTGGCGCAACTCGGATCGCGAATGGCGTCACTTCGCGCGCGCCTATCTATTCCTCGCGGCGTTCTCGACACCACTCGTGCTGTCGGTGCACTCGGTAGTGTCGTTCGACTTCGCCATGGCGCTCACGCCCGGGTGGCACGCGACGATCTTTCCACCTTATTTCGTCGCCGGCGCGATCTTCTCCGGCATCGGGATGGTCTTCACGATCATCATTCCGATTCGGCGGTGGTTCGGGCTCAAGCACTACGTCACCATCAATCACCTGGATGCGGCGGCCAAGCTCTGCCTGTTCACATCAATGGTGGTGGGCCTCGCCTATCTCACCGAGTTCTGGGTTGCGTGGTACAGCGGCAACGAGTTCGAGCAGAGCTACTTCATGAATCGCATCTTCGGGCAGTGGTGGTGGGCCGCCTGGATCATGATCATCTGCAACATGATGCTGCCGCTCACGCTGTTCAGGCAATCGTGGCGGCGGAATACCACCTGGCTGTTCATACTGTCGATATTCATCAACATCGGCATGTGGTTCGAGCGGTTCGTCATCGTCGTTCCTTCTCTCTCGCACGAGTTCGAACCGTGGCAGTGGACCAACTACTCGCCGGCATGGGTGGACTGGGCGATCCTGCTCGGCAGCTTCGGCTGGTTCTCGATGTGGTTCCTGCTGTTCATCAAGCAGCTTCCCGTGATCGCGATTGCCGAGGTGAAGGAGATCATTCCTCCGCCGGTCAAGCGGCCGCATCCGCACGAGGATCACATAGATCATGCGGGACGGCATCTGGATTACGAGCCTGACACACCTGGAGAATTCGCCTGATGCGCGGAATCGTGGGGGTGTTTCGGGAGATCGACTCGGTGGTGGACGCCATCGGCGCCCTGCGCAAGGAAAAGCCGGGAGAGATGACGGTCTACTCGCCGACGCCCCGTCACGAGCTCGATCATGCGCTGGACTACGGGCCGAGCGTCGTTCGCCGGTTCACGCTGTTCGGCGGGTTGTTCGGCGCGACTTGCGGCTACTGGATAGCGATATGGGCGTCGGACTACTGGCCGCTGGTGGTCGGAGGCAAGCCGGTGGCATCGTGGGTGCCGTACACGATTTTCGGATTCGAGGTGATGGTGCTCTTCGGTGCGCTGTCGACCGTAGCGGGACTGTTCATCAACGCCAGGATTCCGCGCCTGACAATGACGGTGGGATACGACCCGCGTTTCAGCGACGACAGCTTTGGCATCTGGGTCGAATGTCCTCCCGACAAGCTCAGGCTCGTCGAGGACCTTCTCCGGCAGCATGGTGCAGTGGAGGTGCGCGGTGAGCGCTAGTCGGGAAGCGCGACGCGCGAGGCGCGAGGCGGGGAGGCGACTATTCGTTGCTGCCATGATTCCCATTCTCCTTGGCGGGTGCGAGTGGTTCTCGGACTTCAAGGACCAGCCGCGCATCGAGCCTTGGGAGGCGGAGTATCAGGGGGAGAATGTCGGTTTTCGGGGAAATCCGGCCAACTCCGTGCCGATGTACGGCGGCGGAGTTCCCGAGTTCATGATCGGGCTGGGACGGTTTCCCGCGGTCTTCCCGGCGGTGATCGATTCGTTCGCAGCAATGCAGAATCCCGTCGCCGCGGATGCACGATCCCTCGAGATGGGACGCAAATACTATCAGATAAATTGCGCGGTTTGCCACGGCTCCGCCGGTGCCGGCGATGGGATCATGCTCCGTTACGGCGTCGCGGCGCCGACTCTGGTCGATGAGCGCGTTCGGGGACTCAGCGACGGTTATCTGTACGGCATGATTCGCAATGGCCGCGGCGGTATGCCCAATTACGCGCGCATCGAGCACATGCAGCGGTGGGACGTCGTCAACTATGTGCGCGCGCTGCAGTCGGGTGGGCAGGTGAATACGGACTCGGTAGGGGTGCCTGGCGAGACGGGTCCCGCGCTCCCCGGCGCCACTCTAACGGCTCCAACGCTTCCCGCACCCTTCTTCCCTCCCTCAGGCGAGATGCCTTCTGCGGGAACCGACACGGCGACGACGCAAGTCGATAGTGTACCGACCGCCAACGCTGGCGAGGTTCAGCCGTGAGCGCCCATCACGAGGTGCACGTTCCCACGCGCGAGGAGTTGATCCAGGCCACTTCGCGGCCGGTATCGCGCCTCATCGTACTCGCATGCGCGCTGTTTGCAGTGGTGGGAGCACTCGTCTTCATCTTTGGCGCACTGACCGGGCAGGAGCGCGTGTGGCAGGCGCTGCACGTGAACTGGCTGTTCTGGGTGACGCTATCGCAGGCCGGTGTGGTGTTCGTCGCCGTTCAGCGAATCACGACCGCCCGCTGGTCGCGCCCGATCGTCCGCTTTCTCGAGGGCTACGTCGCGTTCCTGCCGGTCGGCCTCGTACTGCTGCTGCTGATGATGCTGGGACACGAGCACATATTCACGTGGGCTCGCGAAGAAGTCACTATTCCCGAGAAGCACACGTACCTGTCTCCCGCATTTTTCTTCGGTAGACAGATAGTAATGTACTTGATCATATTGGCCCTAAGCATTTGGTACATTTACACCTGCGTGCGACTCGACGTCGGCATAGTACCCGAGTTCGGAGCCAGCTGGGGGCGGGGAATCCGAGACCGCATGCGCCGGGGATTCCGGGATGAGCGCCGCGAGCTGCACTCTACCCATTCCTTGCAGGGCAAGCTGGCGATCTGGCTCTGTCTGGCCTTTGCCTTCTTCTACACGGTCTTCGCGTGGGACCTGTCGATGACGCTGGATCTCCACTTTCAGAGCGCGCTCTATGGGTGGTGGTTCTTCATGGGGGGTTGGCTCGCCGCGATTCTGACGTGGAGTCTGCTCGTAATGGCGTGGCGGCGACATCTCGACGTCTACGACCTGGTCGAGGAAAGGCATTTTCACGATCTCGGCAAGCTTTCCTTTGCCTTCGTTGCGTTCTGGGGATACCTGACCTTTGGGCAGTACCTCGTCATCTGGTACGGCAACATGGGTGAGGAAACTCACTGGATGCGCCTGCGGCTGATCGAGCCGTGGCTTCCTTTCACTTTGACGGCGGTATTTCTCGTGTTCGTGATTCCGTTCTTCGGACTCATGTCACGAGCGGCAAAGCTGTTCCTGCCGACCTTTGTGCTGTTCGCCGTCTGCGCATTATTGGGGCTCTGGCTGGTCCGTTACGTGGAGGTGTACCCATCGCTGCATTGGGAAGGCGATCACGCGCCGTTCGGTTTGTGGGAGATCGGGGTCACCCTCGGCTACGCCGGCATCTGGGGTCTGAGCTACGCGGCTTTCATGAACGCATTCCCGCGGATGCGAGTGCTGCTCATGACCTCGCCCTATCGCGATGAAGTGCAAGTGCCGGTGGATGCGGAAACGATGGAGCCGCTGCCGGCGCATGAGTGAAGCAGGAAACAGGAACTAGGAATTAGGACATAGGGGCGGTATGCTAAACGGGAACGCCGGTGGCGTTCCCGTTTGCTCACGTGAAAGCCCGAGTTGCAGATTCATTCATTGACGAACGGTCACTGACCACGTTAGGACCCAGGGGAGGGCAATTCGAGGTGAGCTTGTGACCATGCGGAGGCGTAGCCGCCGCGCTCCTTCCCTAATTCCCAGTTCCTATTTCCTACCAAACATCCCAACTCCTTCTCGCATCCAAATCCCCCAATTACTTTTCTCCTGACGGGGCGTTAGCTCAGCTGGGAGAGCACTAGCTTTGCAAGCTAGGGGTCGCGAGTTCGAGCCTCGCACGCTCCATTGGAGTTCGTTGAACGTATCGTTGAGTTTGTATGCTGGAATCTGGTGCTGTGAGGAGCGCGGCCACTGCCGTATCGCGTTCGAGTGCGCGTGACGGGAGGATGCGGCGCTTTCTTCTTTCGGTCCACCTCTTGCACCGCCCGCCCCTGTGACTGGTCCGGAGACGATCGTAATGCCGCAATCGTTGCGTGTGATGATAGCCGAAGATGACGGCGCCTCTGCACAGCATTTGGAAGGGGAGGTACGTGCGCTGGGTCACAATGTCGTCGGAATCGTTTCCGATGGTCCCGGTGCGGTTTCCATGGCGCGCGCACTGAGCCCGGATATTGTCATCCTGGGTGCGCATCTACCCGGGCTCGATGGAGCGGCCGCCGCCGAGCGCATTCACGAGGAGCGGCCGGTGCCGCTCGTGCTGCGCGGCGATCACATCGGTCCCGATCTCGCCGACCGAATCGCAAGGCTCCCGGTGTTCGGGATCCTGCCACATGGCGCGAGTGCGGGACACGTCGGCGTCACGCTGGCAATCGCCGTTGCAAGGCATGACGATTGGCGTCGAGAGCAGATCCGCGCCGAGGAGCTGCATCAGCGCCTCGAGGATCGTAAGGTCATCGAACGCGCCAAGGGCATTCTCATGCAGCGCGAGGGGCTCTCGGAAAGCGATGCCTATCGAATGCTTCAGCGTACCAGTCAGAGCCGGAACGTGGCCATGGCGGACCTCTCACGGAGTCTGCTGGCGGCCGAGGAACTTATCTCCCCTCCGGCCCGCGTCAGCAGCCGCCGGACCCCTCCGGCCAACCCCGCGCGCTAACTCGCGGGCGCCCCTCCGCAGGCGGCGCCGGCCTGCACCTGCCCTATCTAGACGGTGCCTGATGAGGGCGAAAGGGGTTACACAGGGACGTGGCGACGGCTGTATGCCGCCACCACGCGTCGTCGACAGGCTACCGAGCCTCCTGCGCTCCAGCCGCTACACGCTGTTCCTGGCTTTCACCGCCGTTACGCGCACGCCCTTCGGAGCGCGCTTGCGAGCGGCGAGTTCCTTCCCCGCCGGACGAAACGTCGTCCCTTCCAGCCTCGATCTGAATACGCCGGGGCTGTGGCAGCGCTCCCTGCGGGATACGGATCGTCAACAGGCCATTGTCGAACCTGGCGCTGACCTGGTCTGCGTCCACGCCAGGCGGAAGCGAGAATGAGCGTGAGAACGTGCCATAGCTCCTCTCCACCAGGAAGTAGCGCCCCTCCTCTTCTCCTTCCTGGCGCTCCTCCCGTTTCTCCCCCCGCACGGTCAGCATGTCGTTTTCGATGCTTATGTCCACCTCGTCAGGCGAAATGCCCGGCAGTTCCATCTCCAGCAGCACCGAGTCCTTGCC
>JBPCLX010000031.1:0-5564 GCA_051002815.1 Gemmatimonadaceae bacterium | reverse complement strand
GTGCCGTACTCGCTACGTACTCGAGTACTTCGGCGAGGACGTCGCAGACGACTGGATCTGCGGTCACTGCGACAATTGCCAGGCGGCGCCTCATGGGAACCGTGACGAGGCGCCTTCCGTTACCGCGACCGCCTGAGTCTGGCGTCAGGCTGAGTCCCCGAGCAGCACGCTAACAGGAGCACTTCCCGTCACGATTGGGGCGCACCACAGCCGACAGCCTGGCGCGGTTCTACCCCGAGTTCGTAGCGTGCTCTTCCCATCGCCCCCCATGCGGGTGAGTTTGGGAGTGATGCAGCCACGCAAACCTTCATCGTATTCGGGATGGATCTGACGGAATTCCTCGATCGCACTTTCGCGGGCAACACGGTCGCGATCTGGCTCTGGCTGCTCGGTACGCTGGCGCTGATTCTCGCCCTGATGTGGTTGGCGAAAGTCTACCTGCTGAGCCGGATGGAGAAGGTCGCGGGTCGGACGCGGACGCAGGTCGACGACCTGGTGATCATCCTCATCAAGCGCACGCGCTACGCGTTGATCGTGTGGATCATCGTCTCCGTCACACTTCGCATTCTCGTACTGCCCGCGAGGTTGATCAGCCTTCTCGGCACGGTGGCGGTGCTGGCCTTTCTGCTCCAGCTGGGCATCTGGGCGAATGGCGCAATCGAGTTCTGGCTGCTGCGCTACACGCGCGACCGGCACCCGAGCGACGCAGCGAGCATCACCACCTTTCGCGCAATCGCTTACGGCATGCAAGTGCTTGCGTGGACGATCGTGGTGCTGCTGGCGCTCGACAACTTCGGTGTCGACGTCACGGCACTGATAACCGGGCTGGGTATAGGTGGAGTCGCCATTGCCCTGGCGGTGCAGAATATTCTGGGAGATCTGCTCGCGGCCCTGGCCATTGTGCTCGACAAGCCGTTCGTGATCGGAGACTTCATAATCGTCGGCTCGGAGAAGGGCACGGTCGAACAGATCGGCATGAAGACCACCCGTCTGCGCAGCCTTGACGGCGAGCAGATAATCTTCTCGAATGCGGAGCTGCTCCAGAGCCGTATCCGCAACTACAAGCGAATGGATGAGCGACGCGTGCTCTTCCGCTTCGGCGTACTGTACAGCACGCCTCAGGAGAAAGTGGAGATGCTTCCGAACATTGCGCGCGAGGCGGTGCTCGCACAGGAAGCAGTACGATTCGACCGCGCGCACTTCGCGAGCTTCAACGATTCATCGCTGGATGTGGAAGTGGTGTACTACGTACTCTCGCCGGACTATGCGAAGTACATGGATACTCAGCAGGCGATCAATCTGATACTGCTTCGCCGACTGCGGGAGGAAAACGTCGAGTTCGCGTTCCCAACGCGAACGGTGCACGTGGAAGGATGGCTCGGCGCACCAAACGCATCGCCAGCGGCGGACGCTCCGAATGGTACTGCAACGCCTGCGGAAGCGCGGTGAGTGGCGGCAACGCGCTCAGGTTGTCGTTGCCCGCGCGCAGTCGCAGCCGTGGGGCACCCTGCTTGCGGCGAGCTTGGGCACCAATACGGAGGCGTCCGGTGTCGCGATTCGAAAGCCATGACGTCGCCATTCCCTTCGCCGTGGGAACGCTGCGCGGAATCCTTACGACTCCCGCGACGCCCACGGGAATCGTGGCATTCGCACACGGAAGCGGTAGTGGTCGGCTGAGTCCCCGGAACGGATACGTGGCGAGCGTGCTGAACGACGCGGGGCTTGCCACACTTCTGGTGGATCTCCTCACCGAGGACGAGGAGCGGGTGGACACCGACACGGCGCATCTGCGGTTCGATATCGATTTCCTCACCGAGAGGTTGCGCATCGCGGTGGCGTGGCTACGCGCAAGGGAAGGAACTGGCGAACTATCGTTAGGATTGTTCGGTGCGAGCACCGGCGCGGCGGCCGCCCTCCAGCTTGCGGCATGGAAACGCGACGAGATAGATGCGGTGGTGTCGCGCGGCGGACGACCCGACCTCGCGCTCGAGTGGCTTCCGCAGGTACGCGCGCCCACGCTTCTGATCGTGGGCGAGTTGGACACGGCGGTGATTCCCCTGAACCAGCAAGCCAGGGATGCGCTCCCGGAAACCAGGGACCTGATCATCGTGCCGGGCGCCTCGCATCTTTTTCACGAGCGTGGGGCACTGGAGCAGGTGGCTAGTCTGGCCGCCGCGTGGTTCGCGCGCCACCTCGCCGTGACGAGCGACGGGGAGCTCAACTGATGTACCGGAACCGCGTCGAGGCGGGGCAGCGGCTGCTGCAGCGACTTCGGGAGCCCAGCTGATGCTGCGGTCGGTGCTCGCCAGGCCGCTGGTGCCGCCACTGCGCCTGCCCGGCCAGGACTCTACCCCTGCCGAGGTGCGTTAGGCGGCCGCCTCCGCGCTGCGCCGGCCAGGCGAGGGCTGCTGTTGCGTGAGGCAATGCAGCGTGCCGAGCCCCCAGACGAGATCCACGGCGTGCACTCCGACCACCTGGCGCTCCGGAAAGAGATCGGCGATGATGGCGAGCGCAATCCGGTCCTGCGGGTCGTTGAACGTAGGCACCAGCACCGAGCCGTTGGCGATGTAGAAGTTGGCGTAGCTGGCCGGAAGGCGCTCACCGTGCATGATCACGGGGCGGGGGTAGGGAATCGTCACGACCTCGAGTCCCCCCGGGAAAGTCCTGGCGGCGTGGCGCAACCGGTTCAGGTTGTCGGCCGAGCGTGCGTGATTCTCATCAGCCGGGTCGGCTTCGAGCGCCAGCACGACGGTGTGCGGATCGACGAACCGGGCCACATCGTCGATGTGTCCGTGGGTATCGTCTCCGACACACCCCTCGCCTAACCATATGGTCGACCGGATGCCAAGGTATTCGGAGAACGCCTGCTCGTACATCTCGCGGGTCATGCCGGGGTTGCGCACCTGCACCTCGCTCAGAAGCCACTCTTCGGTCACCATCAGCGTGCCGCGGCCGTCCGTTTCGATGCCGCCGCCCTCCAGTACCAGCGGACCGGTCCCATCCGGGCGCTGTGCCAGCACGTATGGCAGCCCGGCGATCTCCGCCACTCGCGTGGCGATTCGCGCATCGCTGGCGTAGTTGTCGTACTTGGCCCATGCGTTGAATTGCCAGGCAATGCATTCGATGCCACCGTCGGCTTGCATTACCGCCGTCGGCCCGGAGTCCCGTAGCCACACGCGATCGCTGGGGACGAGGTGGAAGCGGCAGCGCGAAAGATCCACGCCGTGCGCCTTGCACGCGGCGATTGCGTCTTCGCGGACCTGTGGGGTGTGACAGAGAATCTCGACCTGCTCGGATCGGTGGAGCACGCGCACGATCTCGGCGTACACCCAGGGAATGGGCTCGAACTTGTCAGGCCAATCGGGGCGGTGATGTGGCCAGCCGACCCAGGTGGCGTCGTGAGGTTCCCACTCCGCCGGCATCCGTCGTTTGCCACTTTCGCCGGAGAGCTCTTGTGGTGCTGTGGACTGCAGCAAGCCGGGCGCGACGACGTCCCGGAGCACCAGCGGCGTCCCCGGATCGACGATTTCGACCGCCTCGTCAGGTGTGGGCAGGCGGGTGGACGCGCTCACGTCAGCCGAGATAGCGATTGAGTATCGGACCGTACGCATCGATGCGGCGATCGCGCATGAACGGCCAGTTTCGCCGGGTGTATTCGATGAGCGCGGGGTCACAGGTTGCGACCAGCGTTTCGGCCTCCGTTCCCGCCTCGGCGATCATTCGACCGAACGGATCGCATACGAAGGAGTGGCCGAAGAACTCAATGCCGTCGGTGCCCGGTTCCGCCTCGAATCCGACGCGGTTGGCAGCGGCGACGAAGACGCCGTTGGCAATGGCGTGTGAGCGCTGAATGGTGCGCCAGGCATCGGCCTGGGATGCCCCCCATTCATCCTTCTCGGCCGGATGCCAGCCGATGGCCGTCGGGTAGAACAGCACCTCGGCGCCCATCAACGCCGTGATGCGTGCCGCCTCCGGGTACCACTGGTCCCAGCAGATCAGCACCCCGATCGTCGCATAACGAGTCGGGAAGGTCCGAAAGCCGGCTTGCTGGCCGGCGCGCGCACCGTGGTGATAGATCTCGGAGGGAGCGGCCGCTTCACCCGGAGCGAAGTAGTACTTCTCGTGGTACAGGGGGTCGTCGGGGATGTGCATCTTGCGGTACACACCAAGCACCTGCCCATCCGCATCCACGACGGCAGCCGAGTTGTGATAAACGCCCGGGCCGCGCCGCTCGAAGATCGGTACGATGATCACCACCTCGAGCTCGGATGCCACCCGCTGCATCCGCTCGACGGTAGGCCCCGGGATCGGCTCCGCGAGATTGAAACGCTCGACATCGGTGACCTTGCAGAAGTACGGCGCGTCGAACAGCTCCTGCAGACAGATGATCTGCGCGCCACGCGCGGCGGCATCGCGCACCGCCTGCTCCGCGGCGGCGACCGTCGCCTCCTTGTCGTTTCCGACCGCCCGCTGAACGAGGCCTATGGTAAAGGGAGGTTTGGAACTCACGGGTCGTCGCTCCGAGGGTGGCGTCTGCGAGCCGGAAAGCTACGCCGGATGCGTTCGCGGACAAGCTGCCGGGGCATGATCCGTTCCTCCTCGCCAATCACCGGGCAGCGGCAATTGCAATGTCCATCACATTCGTACCCGATGCGCCCGTTCGCAGCAACGCACCCGCGGCGTCCAGGGCGCGATAGGCATCGTGCGCCAGCAGATCCCTCTCGGGATCGCGACCGGCAGCAGCGATAGCCCCCCACGTAGCCGGGGTCACCAGTGCGCCCGCGGCATCCGTCGGCCCGTCCCGCCCATCGGTGCCGGCGGCCAGCAATGCGAGCCGTTGATTCGCGCCACCCCGGGCCAGCACCGCGGCTGCGGCGAGAGCCAGCTCCTGCGATCGTCCACCCTTTGCGTTAGGCGGACGGTCGGTCAGGTCGACGACCGTCTCGCCGCCCGACACCAGGCATACCGCCACTCCGCTCGCGGCGGCATCGAGCAACTCACGGACGAGCTCCCTGCCAGCCGCCGCCGCCGCACCAGACAGCGGAGCGTTCGCCAGCGAAGCGCGGTAACCCAGTGCGCTCGCGCGCTGCAGCGCCGCGTTCACGGCGGTGGCGTTCGAAGCCACGATCGCCGTCTTCACGTGACGAAACGCCGGATTGTCCGCTTTGGGGGTTTCGCTCGTTTCGCCGTCTCGCATCAGCAGCTCGCGGACGACCGCCGGAACACGCATCCACAATCCTTTCATGCGAAGCAGGGCGCGGACATCTTGGGTGGTGGTCTCATCCGGGACGAGCGGTCCCGACCCCAGGGCGGCCAAATCATTGCCAGGCACGTCGGAGATCCCGAATACCCTTACCTGCGCAGGCTCCAGCGCCAGCGCCAGGCGTCCACCGCCCCATCGTGACACACGTTTGCGAATGATGTTCATCGCCGCGATGTCGATTCCCGACGCGAGCAGCACCTCGTTGAGATCGGCAAGTTCGGCGATGCTCATCGCGGCGTTCGGCGCACCGATCAGGCTGGAGGTGCCTCCGGAAAGCATCACCCAGACGACGTCGGTCGGG
>JBPCLX010000030.1:0-6281 GCA_051002815.1 Gemmatimonadaceae bacterium | reverse complement strand
ACGCCAAGCTGTTCCGCGCTCTGTTCGTCGGCCCACTTTCGATTGCGGTCATAACGGTAATCGCGCTTCTGTTCCTCTTTGGACAGATCTCGTTGACGAACTGAGACGATGGGAAGAATTGCGAGAGACGAGGGCGAGGCGAGGTTGCTTCGTCCTCGTTTTCGTTCTCCGACGGCCGACTTCCGAATTTTACCGCGGAGGTCGCGGAGGTTGCGCGGAGAACGCGGAGGTTTTCGGGGAGCGGAATCGGTTAGTCGGTCAAGGAACGAGTGAGCGTTCGGGGAACGGCTTCGGGGCTGCGAAGCTCCTGCGCCAACTGGCTTCGCGATCTCGAAATGACCTCCGCGAACCTCCGCGACCTCCGCGGTAAAAAAGCGTTACGCCGTGCCGAAGTGATGCTTGCAACCCTACCCCACCATTCGCCCCTCTTCCCCGGTCGCCCCCGGCTCGTCCGCGAGTCCACGCGAAAAATTGCGCGCCAGTCCCGGGTGCAGCTTGTGCATGTAGACGCCCATCGCGAAAGCGGAAAGAAGATTGCCAACGAGGACCTGGTACCACGCCAGCGCGTCAGGCAGCACGCCCGAGTAGGAAAGGATCGCCGTATATCCGTAGAAGCCCATCTCCAGCATCACGAACGCGATCAGAAAGAGCGCGAGGATCGAGGGCTGCCGCTCCGAGCGGTGTACCACCACCGACGCCAGCACTCCGAACAGGATGAACACCGCGTAGTGAAAGACCGTGTAAGCGGCGACGTGTACAAGCTGCCAATCGCCCGACGTCGAACCGAGGATGCTGAACAGCGCCTGGCCGAGGATGGTCGGGGTGTAGAGTATGTGGCCGGCGATCAGGTCGACTATGAAGAACCACAGCGCCAGCGCCGTTGCGCCGAGCACTCCGGCTATGATTCCTTCGCGCCAAACGTTGTGTGAACGTGCCATGCTGCAGCCTCCTCGAATGGTCGCGGGGCGCGCGACCTACCTGGCCGCGACGCGATGGTGGATGCCTTTCGGTGCGAAATCCGTGCCCTAAGCGGGCTCTGCATCCATTCAAAGGCTCGACAAAATCGGACGCGGGTGCAAGAATGTGGCATGCGACGATTCTCATCCCATCCGATTTCCGCGCTCGCGCTCTCGCTGTTCACCGCCGCCTGTGCCAGCGAACAACAGCAACAGCCGGAGCGTTCCAGTGCGACCTCGTCTTGCGAGGAGTCACCCCGGACCAGCGTGTACGCCGAAGCATTCGACGAATACATGGTTGGACTCTCACCCACCCCTCGGAGATTCCTCAGCGCCGCTGGCACTGATTCGGCACTACCGGAAGCTGTCTTCAGCGGCATTCAACGCAAGGGTCCGACATACCTCTACCCTGGCGACCCGGCCCAGCGGCAGGCGGTGCTCGACAGGCTTTCGTCGGTAGGCGACTGGCCGACTCTGCTCGTGCTCTGGCGCGGCAACGAGGTCGTTGCCGACAGCACGATCGCCATTCGCCTTGGCGGCCACTACGTAGGCGGCAGCGACGATGGCAAGCCGGCACCGGTCAAGGCCATGTATTTCGCCTGCGATACGGTGCCCTGGCGGCACATCAGAACCGCGGAAGAACCAACGCCGTGACTGGCGCCACCGCGGAGCGCACGCTCGACACTCCGGCAGTTACAACTACGGTCGCGGCGCCGCCGGTGGCGCAGCGCGAACGTCTCGTCGCGCTCGACGTTTTCCGCGGCGCGACGATCGCCGGGATGCTGCTGGTCAACAACCCGGGAAGTTGGGGCGCCATGTACGCGCCGCTCGGCCATGCGGCGTGGCACGGCTGGACGCCGACCGACCTGATCTTCCCCTTCTTTCTGTTCATTGTCGGAGTCACCACACATCTGTCGCTCAGCTCGCGCCGGGAGCGTGGTGATTCCGACTCCGCACTCGTCAGGCAGGTCCTCAAGCGCGGCGTGCTCATATACCTGTTCGGGCTGGTGCTCAACGCATTCCCCTTCTTCGATCCGGAGCCGGGACGCGCCTGGGCCAGCATGTTCGAGCGGTTCGGAATAAGCCCGGTGACACATGAACCGCTCGCCGACACGATCCGGCTGCTAGGCGTGCTGCAACGGATCGCTCTCGTGTACATATTCGCCGGGATGATCTGGCTGTTCGCCTCGGAGCGTACGCAGAAGTTCATCGTGGCCGGTCTGCTGCTCGGCTACTGGGCGCTGATGACGCTCGTACCCGTGCCTGGCGAAGGCGCCATCGGTGCCCAACTGCTCGATGAGCCGTCGAGAAATCTGTCGGCGTGGCTTGACCGGGTGGTGTTAGGCAGCCATGTCTATCACGGCACCGGGACCTATGACCCGGAAGGCATTCTCTCCACCATTCCGGCGATAGGCACCGCCATCCTCGGAATGCTCGCGGCAATCTGGGTTGGCAGCCCGCGTCCGCTCACCGAGCGCATATCCCAGCTGTTTGTGGCCGGTGCGGTCGGCATGGTGCTCGGACTCGTGTGGAACTGGGCGTTCCCGATCAACAAGCAGCTTTGGACGAGCAGTTATGTGCTGTTCACGGGCGGCATGGCATGTACGGCGCTGGCGACCTGCCTCTGGCTCATCGACTTCCGGGGAAGTCGGTGGTGGACGAAGCCCTTCGTGATCTACGGGGTGAATCCAATGATCGCCTTCGTCGGATCGGGTATCATGGCGAGGCTGATCTATTCACTTTGGAGGGTGCCGAACGGCGACGGCGGACACATGTCCGTGCAGAGCTGGATCTTCCAGAACTCGTACCTCCCTTGGCTTCCTAGCCCCAAAGCGGCATCGCTGGCGTTCGCCTTAACTGTTGTTATCATCTGGCTGGGGATTCTCTGGATCCTCTATCGTCGGCGTATCTTCTTCAAAGTGTGAGGGTTAGCTCAGCTTGGTGACCTTCACGACCCCCTGCTCGTGCTTGAAGGGGCGGGTGTGACTTGCCGCCGCCTGTTCCCCTGAACCGAGGCTCACGATCCACGGGCCGGCCCCTTCACGGTACGTGAGTTGCCACGTTCAACAGAACCCATGAAGCACAACGACTTACCCCTCCGACCGCTTTTTCGGCGCGCCACGACGCTGCTCCTCGCAGCGTTTTTTCTGGCGCCCGGACATGCGACGGCTGATCGTTACAGCACGGATTGGACGGTGCGGGAGGCGGGCGCGCAGAGCATCCAGCGACGCACACCGACCAGGACGCGCTCCGTCCGTCGAGCGCGCCCGGCGCCCGTGGACCGCGTGTGGAGCTCCCCCACCGGCGCCGGGGCACTTTCGGCCGACCTGGGCGCAATACTCGGAGACGGGGTTCGTAGCGGAACGTGGGGTGTGCTTGCGGTTTCTCTGACGCGCGGCGATACGCTCTATTCTGTGAACCCCGACGAGATGCTGCAGCCCGCCTCGACGATGAAGCTGTTTACCGCGGCCCTGTCGCTCGACCAGTATTCCCCGTCCCATCGGTTCAGCACCGACGTGCTGCGGACAGGGAGTATCGATGCCTCCGGCACCCTGTTGGGCGACCTGGTGATCCGCGGTGGCGGTGACCCGGGGCTGTCCAAGCGATTCATTCCGGGCGGGCAATCGGGCGCCGTAGATTCACTGGCTGCGCTTGTCGCCGCGGCGGGCATAACGCGAGTGCGGGGCAGACTGATCGCCGATGCCACAGCGTTCGACGCGCAGCGCATTCCCGAAGGGTGGCAGAGCCGGTACCTTCACGCCTCCTACGCGGCACGCGTATCGGCGCTTTCTCTGAACGAGAATCTCGCCGTAATTGCCGTCTCCCCCGGCGCGGTCGGCAGAGCTCCAGCTGCGGCCGTGGAGCCGCTGAGCTCCATGCCGATCGTGAACAAGGCACGCACCGTCGAGGGCAGTCGATCGCGGATCGTCATCCTGCCCACAACCGACGGAGGAGTGGAGATTCGTGGGACGATCGGGTCACGAGCCCGCACTCAGCGCTATCAGGTTGTGATCGAAGAGCCGGCGCTGTTCACGGCAAACGCACTCCGCGGTGCACTGGGTGAGAAGGGGATCATCATCGACAGCGAAACGATGGAGCGTGCGACCCCGGCTGGCGCCGTGCTCATTGCATCGCTGCATTCGGTGCCGCTTCGTGATCTGCTCGCCGTAATGAATCGCGAGAGCATCAACCACTTCGCCGAATTGCTGTTCCGGAATGCGGGGCGTTCGGCTTCCGAGCGTGGTGTCGGGACGGTGGAAACGGCAGGCGATCTGCTGCAGCAGTTCATGGTACAGAAGGTGGGTGCGAGACCCGGAAGCGTATACGCCGCCGACGGGAGCGGATTGTCGGTGCTCGATCGCACGACACCTCGCGCGCTCGTACAGCTGCTCGAGTATGCGCACCGCGAGCCATGGGGCGAGACCTTCCACGCGTCCCTGCCGGTCGCCGGGGAGTCCGAGCTGCTGGCCAACCGGATGAAGCGGACGCCGGCGCACGGCAACCTGCACGCCAAGACAGGCACTACCAACTCGGTGATCTCGCTGGCCGGCTACGTGACCGCCGAATCCGGCGAACTGATCGCCTTTGCCTTCATCTACAACGGCACG
The DNA here is from genome assembly GCA_051002815.1 of Gemmatimonadaceae bacterium. Taxonomy (GTDB): domain Bacteria; phylum Gemmatimonadota; class Gemmatimonadetes; order Gemmatimonadales; family Gemmatimonadaceae; genus JALZIF01. The sequence continues at coordinate 1,717 of JBPCLX010000030.1, read as the reverse complement.
GACCGCTGGAAGGCGAGGGAAACCATCGACGCCATGGGGCCGACGCTCGCGAGTTTCGTGAGGCGGTGAGAAAATAGGAACTAGGAATTGGGAAATAGGAACTAGGAACTAGGAATTGGGAAATAGGGTCAGTGGGGCGGCGCCGGTTGCCTAATTCCTAATTCCTGTTTCCTATTTCCTATTTCCTATTTCCTGTTTCCTTCACGACAATCCCTCGCTTTCGCAGCTCATCCACATAACGTTCCGCCGGGACCGCCTCGTCAGGCGTGAGAACGCCGGCGGCACGGACATGGCCGCCGGCCTGCATCTGCCCGGTGATGGCGAGCGAGTATCCGGTGGTGCGCATCATTGCGCTAATGCCATGTTCGACATCGTAGTAGTCGAGCACTTCCCATCCTCTCGTCGTATCCCGGCCGTTTTTCGTTCCCTCGACGGTGACGCGTAGCGCGACCAAGTCGGGACTCTCGGGCTTTCGAAGACGTGGTCCGGCGGCGGCAATGAACAGCTCGCGCGGGATCACCTTGATTCCATCGAGGTCGACCGGCTCGAGCTCGAGCAGGCCAAGATCGCGGATCGCTTCCATGATCCTCGCGTGTCCGGGATAGCGCAGCGTCTTGTACTCCATGGTCGGGATCTCCCCTTCATAACGAAATCCCATCGTGGATAGGCCGCCCGCCGTGTGAAACGCCTCGAGCTCGCCAACCGGATCTTCGAATACCACCGGCTCGAGCTCCGAGAGCGCCGCAACCTGGGTGAGCTTGCCATCGCGAACGACCCACGAGAGCGTCGTGTAATAGTCGAGCACGCCTTCGAGCGAGTAGACTATCTGATAGTTGAGCGGTGGTTCGGGGTTCTGTGGCAAACCGCCGACATAGATGCGTACCGCTCGTACGGTGTCGAGCTGATTGATACCGTGCTCTGCCAGGATGTTCACCATCCCCGGTGCCAGCCCGCAGTCCGGAATCACGCTCACACCGGCGGCGAGCGCCTTGTCATGCAGCTCCTTCTGCTGGAACACGATCTCGGTATTGCCGCCCAGATCGCAGAAGTGCGCACCCGCTTCTACCGCGCACTCCGTCATCTCCAGGTTGAAGTAGTAAGGAAGCGCGCACATCACCGCATCGCACTCCTTCATGAGCGCGAGCACAGCCTCGCGATTCCGAACATCGAGAGGTGTCGGAATGAGCCGGTCGCCGGAAAATGGTCCGAGAAACTCCGGCAGGTGAGCAATGTGGAGATCGGCGAGCCGAACCTCACTGACTCCCTGGTTGCGAAGCAGATCGAAAGCGCAGGCCGAGCCTTGCAGGCCGGCACCAAGCACGAGCATGCGCATTTAGCGTTGGGTTATGAGTGAACAGGGAAGATAATAAGAGCAGGAAATAGGAAATGGGGGTCTTCCGGCTTTCGAGTGGGTGGTCGTGGATTGCTGCCGTTCACAACTCCGCAATTTTTAGGTTCTTCACGGAATACCGGGAAACGCAGCTCTAATCTTCAGGAAGAAGTAGTGCTCATCCCGGAAGCCATAGGCCATCCGCTTGATCCCTTTGAAAAGGAGTGGGCGGTAGCCGGCATCAATGTCGAAGGGACGACGGATGAGGCGGATCTGGCGGATGAGGCGGATAATGCTTGGGTGAGGGGAAGGATCACCGCGCGAGGCGATGGATAGGTTGGTTTGCAGAGCTACCCTACGACATTCGACTCCTGCTTTTACATGAGA
>JBPCLX010000029.1:0-5762 GCA_051002815.1 Gemmatimonadaceae bacterium | reverse complement strand
ATCTCGCATCTCGCATCTCGCATCTCGCATCTCGCATCTCGCATCTCGCATCTCGCATCTCGCATCTCGCATCTCGCATCTCGCATCTCGCATCTCGCATCTCGCATCTCGCATCTCGCATCTCTCTCTCTCCTTTCTCTACGGAACTATCTCCCCCCCCGTCATGTCTCGCAGCGTCACCGGCCCCAGGTTCAACGCTCTGAGCGTGGGCTCGACGCTCGCCCGGTCGCCGACGATGATGATCGCCAACTGTGCCGGATCGATGTACTTCCTGGCTACGCGCTGAATGTCCTGCTGCGTGACTTGCTCAATGCGCTGTACGTACGAGTCGTAATAATCGAGCGGCAATCCATACGTAACTACGGGAGCCAGACGGAACCCAATGTCCCGGGTGGTTTCGAAATCTCCCGGCAGGCCAAGCTGCAGGTACTTCTTTGCCTTCTCGAGCTCCGGCTGAGGCACGGTGTCGAGAATGGCGCGCAGCTCCTTCATGAATTCGATCAACGAGGAGTCGGTCTTCGTGCCTGTAACTTCGGCGGAAGCGGTGAACGGCCCCGCCTCCCGGCGCATGGCAAACCCGGACCCGGCACCGTACGTGTATCCCCTCGTCTCGCGCAGGTTCTGATTGAGGCGGCTGGTGAACGAGCCTCCCAGGATCGTATTCATCACCTCGAGCGCGAAATAGTCATCGGTGGATCGTGGCACACCGATGCTTCCGATCCGCACCGACGATTGCGGTGCACCGGGCTTGTCGATGAGATAGACCGTGGTGCGCGATGCCGCACTCGGCTGCGAATATTCGGTGCGCGGTACCGCGGCGCGTTGCCAGGCACTGAACAGCCGTGTGATACGCGCATGGATGTCAGCCGGCGCGACGTCACCCACCACGATCAAGGTGGAGTTGTTAGGCCGGTAGTACGCGCGATAGAAATTCTCCAGGTCGGCGCGGGTCATTGCGTCGGTAGCCGCCTCGGTACCGCCTAACGGACGCCCATACGGATGATCGTCGCCGTAGAGAATGGCCGCATAGGCACGGTCGGCGATCGCCGGCCCGCGGTCCCGCATCTGCAGCAGGCTGGTGAGGCGCTGCTTCCGCAGCCGTTCCAGCTCGTCGGGGGGAAAGCTGGGATTGAGCGCGACATCGGCAAAAAGAGCAAGGGCGCTGTCGAGCTGGGCCGTGGGCGTGTGCAGCATCACGCGCGACACGTCCCAGCCGCCGCTGCTGCTCACCGATGCGCCTAACGCCGCCTCCTGCGCGGCGATTTCGAGCGCCGATCGTGACGTCGTTCCCTCCTGCAGCATGCTGGCAACGAGGGTGGCCACTCCTGGCTTGTCGGCCGGATCCGCTTCTCCCCCGGTGCCCACCAGCAGAATGAAATCGGCAATCGGCAGCTCGTGATGCTCAACGATGAGAAGACGCATCCCGTTCGGCAGCGTCCGCTCCACAACCGGCGGCAGCGCCAGCGCCGGAGGTGCGGCGAGAACCGGGGGCAACGTGCGGTCGAATGCGGGCTGCGCATCCGCCGCGGCGGCGGCTGCGTTTGAGCGCTCCGAAACCGGCTCGAGCTCTACCGCGCGAGGTGAGCGGGCGCACCCGGCGGCAACCACCGCGGCCGTCAGAAATACGGTCAGCCAGCGGGCGCTCACTGCGCACCTCCCGACACTTTGAGCTCGGCCTGCCCCTCGGGGACGATCGTCAGCACCACCTTGTTCCTCCCCAGGTACGTCGCCGCGGCGCGCTGCACGTCGGCGGCGGTAACGGCATCGTAGCGAGCCGCGTCCTGCCGCACGTAGTCGGGCGAGCCGGCGAAATAATTGTAAAGATTGAGTTGATAGGCCTTGCCGAGCACGCTCGCCAGGCGGTCGAGAAAATTCGCGCGGATGGTGTTCTGCGCCCGCGTCATTTCCTCCGCGGTCACCCCTCGCGCGATGATCTTGTTCAGTTCCTCCTCGAGCAGCTCGGCCATTCGGGTCGGCGTCTGTTCCGGCTTGGGAGTGATTATGATCCCGAAGCTGCCGGCCAGCCGGCCGCTGTTCTGGAAAGCGGCCACATCCTGCGCCACCTGCATTTCGTAGACGAGCCGCTTGTACAGCCGCGAGTTCTTATCGCCGGCGAGCACGTAGGCGAGGAGATCGAGGGCCGCATCGTCAGGCGCGAATAGCGGAACGCTGTGCCACGCCTGGTACAGCCGCGGCAGCTGCACCTTGTCCTCGAGAACGAGAAAGGTGTCGGCAGCGAGAGTGACCGGCGGCGGTGACGGCCGCGCCGGCATCGCCGGCCCCCGCGGAATGTCGCCGAAGTAGCGCGCTACCCACACCTTGGCCGAGTCGGGTACGAAGTCCCCGGAAATGACCATCGTTGCGTTGTTAGGCGCGTAGTAGGTGCGGAAAAAGTCCTTCACATCCTCGAGAGTCGCGGCACTCAGGTCCGCCATCGAGCCGATCACCGGCCACGAGTACGGATGCGTCGGCGGGTACAGCGCCGCCGAGATCGTCTCGAACGCCTTGCCGTACGGAACGTTGTCGACCCGCTGGCGGCGCTCGTTCTTCACCACGTCACGCTGCAGGTCGAGCTTCGCCTGATCCATCGTCGGAAGCAGGAACCCCATCCGGTCGGCATCCAGCCATAACGCCAGCGGCAGCGCGTTCGACGGCACCTGCTCGTAATAATCCGTCCGGTCGGTGTTGGTGGACCCGTTGTTGTTCGCGCCCGCCGCCTCGAGCATCTGGTCGAAAGCGCCTACCGGCACGTTCGCCGAGCCCATGAACATGATGTGCTCGAACAGGTGGGCGAACCCCGTGCGCCCGGGCTTCTCATCGGCGGAGCCGACCTTGTAAAAGGTGTTCACCGCCACGAGCGGCACCGAGTGATCCTCGTGCAGAATCACCTCGAGTCCGTTTGGCAGCGTGTACTTCTCGAACGCGATGCGCGGTATCTCCTGCGCCGCGGCCGATGACGCTCCAATCACGAGCGCAGCGGCCAGCAGCTTCCATCCAGAACGAATCATGGCGTGACGCTCCTCTCGAACAACAGGGCAAAGGGTACTTTCACCGATTCGCTGAGCACGTACTTCCACTCCTGTCTGGCGCTGCTCGAGATCGGGCTCGTTCGCGTAGGCGATGCGAGAGGCACCAGGCCGTGGCGCCGGGCCAGAACGGTCAGCCGCAACATGTGGAATGGGTCACTGACGAGAATCACCGTCGTATCGTTATGCGCGCGCAACCAGGTCGCCACTGCCGCAACCGACTCGCGGGTCGTTCGTCCCTTGTTCTCGGTGATGATTGCCGAAGCGGGAACCCCCCGGCTCAGCGCGTATTTCCGGCTGACCGCCGCCTCGCTGGTGGTGTCTCCCACGCCAATCCCTCCCGTCAGCACCAGCTTTGGCGCGAGCCCTTTCTTGTACAGCGACACGGCGTGATCGAGCCGTGCCCGCAATACCGGCGATGGCCGGCCAACGTACTGCGCTGCTCCCAGCACCACGATCGCATCGGCCTGGCGCGCCGTGTCCTGCCGCGAGAAGAACATCACCGCCGACACCGAAACCACCCACGCCACGACAATGACGGCGAGGATGAACCCCGCAAGCCACAACTTCATCCGCGTCGCAAGTCGGCGTGCCATGCGGCGGAAGCTAGGCTCACGTCGGCTGAGGGTCGAGGGTCGGGCTGCATGGGCGCGGCGAAGCGATACTCCCCGCGAGACGGATCCGCCGCCGATCGCCGAACCTCACTCTTCCGCTCCCCAGACCTATGACACCCATGGTCGGGCGGAAGTTTGCTCTCTAGTCGGCGAGACTCAGCATCGCCAGCCAGAAAACATCGAAGGCGGCGCGCGGGTCATAGTCAGGATCGCGCGCGGCGGCGATTGCCAGTCCGTCCCTGAAGGCGAGAACCGCCTCGGTGATCAGCTCCGTCGGCACGCGGGGTTTGAGCCCAAGCAGCTCGAACAACCGGGTGGTCGAAGCGCTCGTCGCTTCACGCCGCACTTGAAGCGAAACCTGAATTTCGCGCCGAACGAGGTCGTCGTGCGAATCGGTAAGCTCCACGAGAACATGGAGGTGGCCTTTTTGAAGCTCGCCATTCAACCAACTCCACAGGTCGTCGATCGCGGTCCGCGGAGTGGAGTGCGCCAAAGCGAGTCCTTCCCGCTCCACCAGCTGCCTCGTAGTCCATTCCAGCACGCGAGCGAGCAGCGTTTCCTTGTCGTGGAAATGGTAATGAATGAGGCCCTTGCTCACCCGCGCCTCTTCCGCCACCTCGCTCATGGTAAGAGCCGAAACACCCCGCTCGGCAATGGTGAGCGCGGTCGCATGCAGAATCCGGTCGGCGGCAGACAGTTGCGACCGGCCATCCGGTTTAAGTGACGTGGCCATGGGCTCCCGTGGGGCGCTGGCGGGCGAGAGGCACCGCGGAGCGCTGATCCAGCAGTTTAAAGTGCCCAGTGGGAGCGCGGAAATCTACCGGGCAAGGTCACCATTCGGCGGCTAGAAGCTGATGCGCCTGCCGGCTTCGGGTGCAATGGCTCGATAGCCCAGCTCACCGAGCCGAAGCGCGAGCGCATCCTGCGCCTCTGGCTCGCCGTGCACCAGGTATACGTCGCGCAACGCCGGGGTATGCGCCTTTACGCCATCGAGCCAGCGGAGAAGCTCCGTGCGGTCGGCGTGCGCGCTGTAGCCGTTCAGGATCTCCACCTGCGCCCGCAGCGGAACCATGTCGCCGAACAGCTTGATCTCAGGTTGGCGTTCGACGATCCGGCGGCCGGTGGTATGCTCCGCCTGAAAGCCGACGATCAAGATCGTGTTCCGAGGGTCCCCGGCCCCCTGAATCAGGTGATGCACGATTCGCTCGGCTTCGGCCATGCCGGACGCCGCGACGATGATAATCGGCGTTGTGATGCTGTTCAGGCGCTTCGATTCCTCCACCTTGCGCGTGTACTCCACCTGCTCGAATTCGAACAGGTCCTGCACCTTCTGCACGAGGTTTTCGGTCTGATCGAATACTTCGGGGTGTTCGGCGAAAACGGTGGTTGCGCTGATCGCCAGCGGACTATCGACGAAAATCGGAAGCGCCGGGATTCGCTTGGCGAGCCGCAAGGCATGCAGGTCGTACACGATCTCCTGCGTCCGCCCCACGGCGAATGCCGGAATGAGAATGCGGCCACCACGCGCTGCCGTCTCGCGCACCACCCGCGCCAGGTGCTCGCGCGCCCCCTCCACCGACTCGTGATCACGATTGCCGTACGTGGACTCCATGATCACCAGATCTGCTCCGGCCGGCGACTGCGGATCGCGGATGATCGGGAGCCCCCAGCGTCCAATGTCACCGGAAAACACGAGGCGCTTGGTGACTCCGCCCTCCGTACACTCCAGCGACACGCACGCCGAGCCAAGAATGTGACCGGCATCGAAGAAAGTGGCGCGCACGCCGGGAACGACATCGAACGGTCGGGCGTATGGCACGCCGACCATTAGCTCCGCTACCCTGGCCGCGTCTCGCATCTCGTACAGGGGCGGGATCGCCTCCTTTTGCCGCCGCGACAGGAACTCGGCGTCCTTCTCCTGAATGTGCGCCGAGTCGGCGAGCATGACCGCGCAGAGGTCTCGCGTCGCCGCGGTGCACCAGATGGTGCCATTGAATCCGTGCCTGGCCAGCAGCGGGAGCCGGCCGGCGTGGTCGATGTGCGCGTGTGAGAGGACGATCGCGTCGATCTCATCGACAGGGAGGGGCAGGCGGCGATTCTTGGCATCGCTCTCCTTTCGGCG
>JBPCLX010000028.1:0-6883 GCA_051002815.1 Gemmatimonadaceae bacterium | reverse complement strand
GTCTTCCACCTACTTCGTCGATGTGGCGCAGAAGGTCGGCGGGATCCTCGAACACACGATATGCCCCGGCCCGCTCCAGCTCTCCGGAACCGTAACCACCGCTCAACAGGCCGATCCCGAGTGCCCGAGCGCGCTTGGATGCCAGCATGTCCCACACGGCGTCGCCCACCACCGTAGAGTTCTCGATAGGCACACCCAGGCGCTCCGCCGCGGCCAGGAACAGATCGGGGTCCGGCTTGGCGTGCCGCACCTGATCCCGCGTGACCACCGGAACGCCCGCCAGATCGACCCCGAGCATCTCGAGAATGGGGCCTGCCGTTTCCATCCGCCCGCTGGTGGCGACGGCCCATGGAATCCCGGCATCGGTCAGGAAGGCGAGCAGTGCGCGAGCCCCCGGCAGAGGACGAACATCCGCGGACAGGCGCTTGTACGAAGATGCATGCGCCTGCCGTAGCCGCTGCATGCGTCCGGGCTCCATTTCCATCCCCGTTTCTCGCAGCAGTATGTTCGCGAACAGCCCACCGCTCATGCCGATCTTGCGATGGATTCGCCACACCGACAGCTCGATGCCTTCGCTATCGAGTGCCTCACGCCACGCCAGGACGTGTTGATAGACGCTGTCCACCAGCGTCCCATCCAGATCGAATAGAAAGGCTGTTTCGGCTCGTGACATTGAAGCATCCTTCGTATGGTATTGCGCCGATACCGTTTGGATTCTGCGCGGCGTAGCTCACTTGCCGGCCAATACTGCACACGCCATCATGACAATATCCCGGACGCGGGGTCGGGTGTCGACCTTCGGCGGGCACTGCCGTCCGCTCACCGAGCACTTCACCGCATGCCACCTGCCGAAGTCCTGTGCGTCGGTGAGGTCCTCTGGGACGCCCTGCCCGAAGGATTGTTCCTGGGCGGCGCGCCCTTCAATGTCGCCTGTCACTTGCGCGCTGCCGGCACCGCGGTGTCGATGGTCAGCCGCATTGGGAACGACCGGCTGGGAGATGAAGTCGCCCGGCGCGCCGCCCGCTACGGGGTCGGTTCGGATCTCCTGCAGGTCGATGATGCGCTGCCCACCGGATTTGCGCGTGTCGACGTCGACGAGTCGGGCAACCCCACTTACGAGATTCTGGTGCCCGCGGCACAGGGAATGACGGGCCGGCTTCGCGTCGGGTTCGTCGAAGCGGCCACACACTCGGAGATACTCCCTGATGTGTTGAGCTTCTTTCGCATGCACCTGCCGAGCGTGGAACTCTCACTCTTCGAGCTGCCGTGAATGAAGAGATACCGGCTCCGATTCGTTGCGGTCCAAGGCAGTATTTGTTGTATACCATAGCCAGAAGGTATCTTCGCGCGGCAACGGAATCAGCCGCCGAGGGCGCGACCCACGAGGAGGTGTGAGATGTGAGATGCAAACGCCCTCATGGTTCTCTGCGTAATCTGTGGTTACCTGTGCTCTTTCAGTCCCGATCGGTTCACCCTTCCAGGAGCAGACACGGCGAACGCAGATATTACAGATGGCGCAGATGGTGTGTTGACATGACGATTGCTCCTCGCGTGCTCCCACCGCGCCTGACGACCTGAAGAATCACCCGCTCACGCGAAGACTTGATGCCAGAGCTCACCATCTCGATGCCTGCTCGCAACGCCGCGCGACATGTGCAGGCCGCGCTGCAAAGCGTGTTGGCCGAGCAGTCGGTGGAGATCGAGGTCGTCGTCGTCGACGATGCATCGACCGATGAGACGGCGGAGCAGGTCATGGCCCTCGGCGACTCGCGAGTCCGGCTCCTTGGCACGGCGGAGCGGCGCGGTATCGGCTGGTGTCACAATCAGGCCTTGCGCCACTCGAGTGCTCCGTTCGTGGCGCATGTGGATGCCGATGACCTCGTCGTTCCGGGAGCGCTGGCGACCATGGTAGCCGCCCTGGATGCCGCGCCGCGTGCGGGGCAGGCGTACTGCGACTTCGTGGTGACCGGATCCGATGGGCGGGTGACTGAAGAGCTGGCCGACGAGTGGCGGCGCTTTTTCGAACATGCGCGCCGTCCGCCTATCGATCACCGCCGGCAGCTCCTGACGTACGGCATGACGGTAAATCACCTGCGCACCTATCGCCGCAAGGCACTCGACGACATCGGCGGCTTCGATGAAGAGCTTCCCTGGGCGGTAGACTACGAAGCTGCGCTTCGCCTGGCCGAGCGGTGGGAATTTCTCCACGTCGCCGCTCCGCTCTACATCAAGCGCGTTCTCGCGGAAGGGGCCAGCGAGTCGGTGCGGTTCAAGAGCTCGCGATTCTGGGCAATGCGCTGGCGGCTGGTGCGCCGTGCGCTTCGTCGTAATGACGGACGCCTAATGGGCCTGTCGTCAGCGTACGTTCATGCCCTTCTTATCGCGGGGCTCGTTGATTCCTCGGGAATTCCGGATTTCGTCAGGCGGCTGAGGCGATGATGGAATCGTCGATCGGAGCATCGGCACGCCGCTGTCCGCCGTCGCCGGTACCCCGCGGTCGGCGAGGACATCGAGAAGAATCGATTCATACGCGTCCACCGCGTCAGGCAGGTGAAAGGCGGCCACCCGATTCCGGCCGCTGGCGCCGAGCGAAGCGGCCATTGCCCGATCGGTGAGAACACGGTGCAGCGCCCGCGCGAAGGCCGGCGGATCGTCAGGCGGAACGAGCAGCCCGGCACTGCCTCCATCGAGACAGTCCCGAATGCCGGCCGAGCACTCCGCCGCGACGGTGGGAACGCCGAGCGCCATGGCTTCGGTGAGCACGCAGGGAAAAGCTTCGGTGCGCGAGCTGACTGCGACCACGTCGGCACGGGCCATGTACGCCCACGGATTGCTCTGCCAGCCGACGAAGCGCACGTCCTGCTGCAGTCCAAGCCGGGCGGTAAGCGACTCCAGCTCTCCGCGTTCCTCGCCGTCGCCGACGATGAGCAGTCGCACGGGAAGCGTTTTCCGAAGCTCGGCGACGGCGTGCAGCAGAAGATCGTACCCCTTGAGGTACACGAGACGTCCGACGGCGCATATGGTGGGGCGCGGATCGCCGTCATGCATCTCGAGGGCCGGGGCCGAACTTCCCATTCTGCGGATGCGGTCGAGATCCACCGGATTGTGCGCCGTCTGCACGAGCGCCGGCGATATGCCGAAGTTCTCCACCAGATCGCGCCGGAGCTCATCGGCGACGACGACGATGCGGTCCGCTCTCGGAAAGAGCGATTTCGTTATCCATCGAGCGAGCGCGAGGTCGCGTCGAGTCGGGTAGAGGTAGCGGGCGGATTCCGAGGTGTGCTCATGGATGTTGATCACGACCTTCAACTTCGGCCGGAACAGCATCTTGACGAGCAGGGCCACGATGTGCGAGCGCATCAGAAACGAAGTTACCAGCGGCACCTCGTACGCATCGAGCAGCCGCGTAAGGCGGCGGCACTCGAGCATCAGTTGAGCGGTCGAGCCTCCCGGCATTCCCTCCAGCACATCCGCTGAAATCAGGCCGGCCAGATCCGCGTCCAGCGAGTGCAGTTCGAGATTGGATGACATCTCACCGAGCAGCCCGCCGCGCCGACGCAGGAGGATCGGGATGGGAGATACCCGCCGCGCGTGGTTGGTGAGATTGAGAAAGGTGCGCTCCGCACCTCCGATCACCAGGTTGCGCGCGAGAAGCGCCACGTTAGGAACATCCGTGACGGAGGGCGGTGCACCGGGCTCGCGCATGAACGCCGTCATGATGCCTCGAGCCAGAAGCCGGTCGAGCACAACCGCCAGAGGCGTAGCGGGTCACCATGTGCCATGGCGGTGAAATCGAATGCCTCGGCGCCGCCGTATCCCGCGTTCAACGTGCGGTACGCGCTCGGCCGCAGCGATGCCTCGTGATCGGTGAAGAATCGCCTGAACGGAAAGGGAAAACCCATCTTGTCCCGTCGCCAGACGACCGAATCGGGCAGTATGCCGCGCATCGCCTGACGAAGCACGTACTTGGTCCATCCATTCCGGTACAAATGCGCCACCGGGATGCGCGCGCCGAACTCCACCAGCTCCCAATCGAGAAAGGGAAAGCGATGCTCGAGCGGGATGGACATCGTCAGGTGATCGCCGTTGCGGAGGTAGTACGGAAGCTGAGCGACTTCGAAGTGGAAGCGGACGCGCTCGTCGAACGAGGCATTCTGATATGTCCGCCGCATCATCGGCTCGGGGGCCGCATCCTCTCGTACGGATCCGCCTGACGCGATGCGGCTCGCGGAGCGAGCGCCGCGCTTGGTCGCCCCGATCGCCTCGCGAACGGAGTGGCGGAGTCTGGCTTTCGACCCGGCGGTGTGCGCGATCGCGTGGCGCACCACCTGCCACCGGGCGCCATCCATCCACAGTGCCTTGCGAGCGGCGTCCCAGAATTCGTATTCGTATCCTGCGAGAAGCTCATCCCCGCCCGAACCGGAAATGACCACCGCCTCCCCATGCGCCTTCATCGCCCGCCGCATGGTGTAGGATGTATACACGTTGGGCGAATGGTACGGCTCCTCCATGATCCGGGCGAAACGCTGCGCCTCATTCCCGATCGGACCTTCGCTGGCGCTGAGCACCGTGTTCTCGATTCCAAAATGCCTGGCCACGGCTGTTGCCCACGGAAGCTCGTCACGTTCGGGAACGTGAACTGTGTAGGTACGCGGACGGTGCCCCAGTTCTGCCGCGGCTGCCACCACACTCGAGCTGTCGAGCCCTCCACTCAGCTCGAAAGCGACGCGTACGTCGGAGCGAAGGCGGAGTTCCACGGAGCGAACCAGGCGCTCGTGCATTCCGTGCGCAGCCTCAGCGAGCGAAATTTCCCCCCTGCCCATACGTTGCCGCGGCAGCTGCCAATACCTGTTTATCGACGCTCCGTGCAGCCGCGCATGGCCGCGCGCGAACGTCACGGTCGTCGCCGCTGGAAAGCACTTGACCGCGTTGTAGAAGGTACCCGCGCCGTGATCCTTTATGCCGGATTCGATGAACATGCGCACGGCGTCCTCATCTACCGAGTGGTCACTTGGATCTACGGAGAGGAGCGGCCTGATCCGCGACGCGAAGAAGAAGCCCGCCTCCGTCTCACGGTAGTACAGGGGGGCAACGCCCATGCGATCACGAGAGATGACGACTGAGCCATTTCGAACATCATAGAGGACCACCGACCAGAAGCCGTTCAGTCGTTTCCAGAGATCCGCGCCCCAGATGCGATACCCTTCGACCAATACCTCGGTGTCACTGGCGGTTCGGCAGACAACACCCTCCGTCGCGAGGGCGGCGCGCAGCTCTATATGGTTGTATATCTCACCATTCAGAGCCGCTACGATGGAGCCGTCGCGGCTCGAAAACGGCTGGTGCGCAGCCTCACTCAGGTCGATCACCGCGTACCGAGCGTGCGCGATGACGACATCGTGCGTTATGTGGGACGTGTCGGAGAGATGAGCATCCCGCTGGCGCGCCGAGGCAACCGACCTCGAGGTCGCGGCAAGCTGAATCGAGCCTGTCCCGCGATGCACGATGAGCGCTCCCTCGTCATCGGGCCCCCGCTCGCGCACGCCGTCGAGGAGTGACACACACAACCCCGTACCTGTCGTGGGCTTGGCGAGCACATAGCCCGCTAACCCACACATGAGCTACCCCGATGGCGAAAATCGTCACCGTCTACAATACCGAGCGCGGCGCGATAAGCACCCCGCGCGACATGGCACACATCCGCTGGCTCAAGATCTCCGAAGCGCTCGCCCGCGGTGGTCATCAGGTGGACATGGCCAGTGCGGAGCTGGGCCTGCGCATCACGGGGCGACCGGTAGAGATGGCTCCGAACCTGAGACGGGTGGCGCTGACGCGAGTGAACTGGGACGAGTACGATGTAGTCAAGACCTTGTTCCATCAGGGCTTCGAGACGCTCGAGCGGTATGGGGGCAGGCACCATGAGTTTCTGATCGCCAAGCTCGGCTCGGTCGTCGGACCGACTGACATGGCGGGTATATACTTCTACGGCGAGCAGCGAGCACGGATGTTCGAGGTGCAGCGCGCTATTCACGAAAAGGCCCGATACGTAACATTATTATCCGAACCGGCCAGAGCCCTTTGGCAACAGACGATTGGAATCCACTCTGGATTCCTTCTCGTGCCAGGGGCGGCTGACGCGGAACTTCCGTTACCGGGGCGTGATCCATACCCGGCGGGGCCGCCGATTCGCTGCGTTTTCTCGGGTAATCTGTACGATGTGCAGCCTGAAGCGACCCGGGTGCTCTCGGAGAAGCTCAATGCGCTCGGGGCCCTGCTTGGGCCGCGCGGGCGCGTATACGTTTTTGGCCCCGGGGACCGGTCCCGGCTCGACCGCCGGTTCGTCACCCATTTGGGTGCAGTCCCGTACGGGACTTCATGGGACCACATGCATTTCGCCACGGTCGGGGTGGTTGTGTCGGCAGGGACTTTCATGCATAACAACGAGAGCACCAAGATCTACCATTACCTTCGTGCCGGGCTCCCGACCGTCAGCGAGTCGGGCTTTCCGAACGACCACGTGGTGCGCGAGTCGGGGCTGGGGTACGTAGTGCAGAACGGCGACATGGATGAGATGGCGCGGCTGGTCATCGACTCAGCGGAGCGCCGCTGGGACCGGGAAGCTGCGCAGCGCTACATTCTGGAGCACCATACGTGGGACAAGCGTGCCGAGGTCTATCGTGATGTACTGCATCAGCATTTTCCCGCCTGAAACTGCCAGCAGGCTCGCCGACGGGCGGGCCGAAAACTAGGCGACGACTTCCGTGACTACTCCCCTTCAGGATCTCCAACAAGCGCTCGGCGAGCGGTACGTCGTCGTGAAGGAGATCGGCCGGGGAGGAATGGCGACCGTGTATCTGGCGCGCGATCCGGAGGATGACACTCC
>JBPCLX010000027.1:0-3954 GCA_051002815.1 Gemmatimonadaceae bacterium | reverse complement strand
TGGACGCTGTCACCCGAGAAGGCGATAACCGGATCGGCGGCGCCGGGCGGGGGAGCCTGGCCCTGCACGCTGTACCCGGCCTCGGGAAGGCGCGTCCGGTAAAACGCCGCCACATCCGAGGCGTTCCGTTCACTCGTGCCTCGCACGAGAAAATTCGCCTGCGTCATGGCATCGCCTTCGGTGAACTGCGCCTCGGTGATTCGGAAGTCGGGCGGGAGCGGGAATCCCTCGGGAAAGTTCGCCGGCAACTCCGTCGAGCTTTCTGCTGCCGCAGGCGTACTCGCCGCCTGTTCGCTGGTCTCCGGCGCGCCGCACGCAACCGTCGAAAGGCAGAGTACCGAAATGAAAAAGCCGAGAGTGGTACGAGAACAACCGTGCATGATCTTCTCCGGTAGAGTGCAAGCAGGTTCGAGGGATGAGGTCCGCGGTCAGGCGGCGATACCCAGCCGGCCCGCGGCGGCGGCCAGGCGCCTATCGAGGCTCCACAACGGCGTGCCCTCCAGCATTGCCGCCGCCAGCAAATGCACGTCTACATACCCCAGTCCCTTGCCCATGAGGCGGTTGGCCTCCAGGAAGGCGAGGGTCTCGTCGTGGGTGGCCACCGTCGCCGAGGGCAGCGTGCCTAGCAGAACGAGGATCTCCGAGCGGTTGCGCAGCGTGCCGCAAGCCAGCTCGCCGACGATGAACCGGTGACAAGACACGAGCGCCGCTTGCAGCAGCGTTTCGAGGCGCGCGTTCCCACGGCGGAGATGATCGATCCAAACCGACGTATCGACCAGGATCACGCGGAACGTCGTCCGGCGGTGCGGCGACGCGGAATCGGCCGCAGCCCAGGCTCGGAAGCGCCCAAGGCCGCCAGCCGCCGCGCGCTTTCCCTGGCGATCAGCGCCTCCAGCCCGGCATGCACCACCGCCGTCTTCTCCTCGATACCGGTCAACCGCTTCGCCTCGGCCAGCAGTTGGTCGTCGATGTTGAGGGTAGTTTTCATATGTATCAATATGGACATCCCGGCCATATGTGGCAATCCTGGGGGCGCCAGGGCCCACAATTCCAAACGAGGAGATCGGCGGGGGGCCGGTGTGTTGGCCACCTGCCGACCTGACCCCTGTCCCACCGCTCTTGACTCGGCGCAATCGCCGAGGGTAGCCTCGAAGGACCACGGACACCTGCGCATTGGAAAGTCACGGCGCGAGACAACGCGGTGACGTTCCAGGTGGCCAAAGCGGCGATCCTCGGCGCGTGCCAACGTCTCTCTTCCCGAGGAAGGATCCATCATGGCCATGGCGAACGCGGTCAAACGCTGGACGTTGGCGGAGCTCCACAGCCTGCCAGACGACGGGAACAAGTACGAGCTCGTGCGGGGCGAGCTGTTCGTGACGCCTCCGCCGGCGTACGTCCACGAAACCGTCGCCGCCCGCCTTGCTCAGGTCCTGGCTCCCTTTGTCGCCGCCCACGGCCTGGGACTCGTCTATCGTCCGCGTGCCGTTCTGCGGTTCGAGGGATCCGAAGTCGAGCCGGACCTGATGGTCAGGCCCGACGTTGCGGGGGCCGACTGGGATCGCGCACCCGTCCCGATTCTGGTCGTCGAGATCCTCTCCCCCAGCACGCGCCGCCGCGATCGGGAGCAGAAGCGTGACCTGTACCTGGCTGCCGGTGTTGCGCAGTACTGGATGGTGGATCCGGAGCGATCGACGATCACCGTGGTGGCTAACGGCCGCCGCGACGTCGCGATGACAGAGACGCTCGTCTGGTCGCCAGCTGGCGCAGACTCGCCGTTGATGATCGAGCTCGCACAGCTCTTTCTGGAGCGTTAGCAGTCGTCGCGTTGGGCTTCGATCACGTCAATGGCGCGCTAATAACCAGCGCGCGCGGCCGCCCTCGCACCTCGCATCTCGCACCTACGTGAGGCCCCGCCTCACGGTACGTCCATCCTCCGCAGCCGACGTACCGACAGCAGCAGGAAGCCGCCAAACACCAGCAGGCACAGCCCGATCGCCACCCACAGCCCCAACTGATCGTCCAGCGGCTCGAACCGCCGCGGATCCAGCCCGTACATCAGCGAGATCGCGTAATGCCGAATGCTCAGCAGCCTGACGCCGGCCACGAACTGCGAGAAGAACCCCTCCCACAGCACGATGTAGAGCAGCCCGATCCCGATCGCCTGCGTCGTCACGAGCCCCAGGTACACGAACGCCGATGAGTACAGCGCCACGCCGACGAGCAGTGAGACGGTTACAGCTGTAACCGCGCGTATGTCCCCGAGAAACGCGATCCAGCTCGTCGCGAACGCCGAGGCGGCGATGAACGGCCCCGCGATCGTGATCGCCGCCAGCAGCTTCGGCAGCACGATCTGCCACCGCGGGATCGGCGACAGCGTCAGGTTCGCCAGCGTCCGGTCCTCGATCTCGTTGGAGAACGCCGCGGCGCCTATCGCCAGGACTACCAACGGCGCGATAGCCCCGGCCAGCATCGCGCCCAGCACCGCCCGCTCGAAATCCCACACGCTAGGCGCGTTGCTCGAGCGCAGCATCAGCGCCGCGATGAGCACCGGCATCGCCGCCAGAACAGTCGTTATTGTCAGCCGCCACTTGCCCGAGAGCTGGCGGAGGGTGAGCGCATACACCGAACCCATTCGTCAGGCCTCCACCAGGTAGCCGAACACGCTCTCGAGCGAATCGTCGAGCGGCTCGACGCGCTGGAGTCTTATGCCGCCTGCCTGCGCGAGCCGCGGCAGCTCGATCTGCACGTCGAGCACGTTGCGGCTCAGCACGAGGATCGCGCCGTCGGGATCGATGTGGACCGCGTCCACACTCGGCAGCCCGACCGCGGCCGCCGCGAGCGCGCGCGGATCGCTGCACATGACGCGGACGTGGTAGGGCCGCTGGTTGAGCGCGGCGCGAATCGCGCGGAACCCGCCTGACGCGGCGAGCTTGCCGTTCACGATGAGGAGCACCGTGTCGGCGAGCTCCTCCACCTCCTCCAGAATGTGCGACGACAGCACGATCGTCTTTCCCTCCTCCGCCATCCGCTGGAGCAGCCGCTTGAAGTGCACGCGCTGCCGCGGGTCGGCGCCGTTGAGCGGCTCGTCGAGGATCAGGATCTGAGGATCGTGTACGAGCGTGCCGGCGAGGCGCATACGCTGCCGCATGCCTCGCGAGTAGGTCCCCATCGGCCGGTGCTGCGCGTCCTCGAGGTCGACGAACTGAATCGCCCGATCGGTTGCATCCTCGACATCGCGAACCCCTCGAAGCTTCGCCATCATCCGGACGAACTCGCGCCCCTTCATGAAGCCGTACACGGTCTCGTGCTCGGACATCACGCCGATCCGCCCGTAGAGCGGCGGGTTGTCCCGCACCGGCTCGCCGAACACGGTGATCGTGCCGTTGGACACGCCGGCGAGGCCGGTCATCATGCGCAGCAGCGTCGTCTTGCCGGCGCCGTTCGGGCCTAACAAGCCGGTGATCCCGGGCGTGATATCGAAGCTCACATCGCTCACCGCGACGACGCTCCCGAACCAGCGGGAGACGCCGTCCACGCGAATGACTGGCTTGGCGGGGGCGATCATGGCGTGAGCCTCCCGTAGCGCCACCTTTCGAGGTGGCAGCCGGTGAGTGCCATGCACCTCAGGAGCCCGGCTGCGATGATTGGCCGCTGGAGATAGCGCGCTCTCGAGGTGCGCGGTGGTCGCATGAGCATGCGGATCGGGGACCGACTGGGAAGAGACTGCGATGCACGGTACGGGCGGTGGGTCGGGGAAGTTTCAGTCTCGGGTCTTTCAGCTTTCGAGTGGGTGGTCGTGGATTGCTGCCGCTCACAACTCCGCAATTTTAACGCGGAGGGCGCGGAGGTTTCGCGGAGTTGATATGAGAAAGGCCTTCCCCCGGCCGGTCGCGGCGTAACCTTAAAGAGAGGGTTCGCCAGGAATGACCGTTAACGGGCACGAAGCCCCTATGC
>JBPCLX010000026.1:0-4422 GCA_051002815.1 Gemmatimonadaceae bacterium | reverse complement strand
TTTCCACCCATCCGCCCATGGCGGAGCGGGTTGAAAAGTTGCTGGCGATGGCGGAGGTGGGGGTCGAGGGGTTCGAGGGGGTCGGGGGTCGGGGAAGAACGGCCGCGCAATGCGCGGCCGTTTCTTTTGTAAGGTCGGCCAGTCGTTATGTCCGACGGCATCACCGGGGATCTGGTCGCTCCGGAGCGCACGCCAGCTGGTGAAACACTGCTTCCTCAACCACGCGTCCGTCTCGCAGGTGCTCATCGACGATGCGAGCCAGCAGTGCCGGCGTAACTCCCGCATACCACGTGCCTTCCGGATAGACCACCACGATCGGTCCTCCGGCACACACGCCGAGGCACGGCGTTTCTCCTCGCTTCACCCTTTGCGGACCGAACAGCAGTCCGGCACGCTCCAGCAAAGTCGGAAGCAGAGCGTACAGCTCCCCGCCCAGGCGGTCCGGGGAGCAGAACCCCCCGGTACAGACCAGGATGTGCCGCGAGTACGGATCCATTCGTGGCTCAGGAGCGGGTGTCATGCCGGTGGCGAGCTCCTGCTAAGGTGACGGGCCGGAACGACCTTATATTCGATGTGACTCATCCACAGCAATAGCTCGCTGCCGAAAAGGGCGGCCACGGCCATCCTCGGGGTGCGAAATGCCAGCCACGGCTTCACTATGTTGGCCTCTTACCCTGATCGGCGCTACCGTATACAATCGTTGGCCAGCCTAGCGAACGCCACTCGCATTTCCTCCTGCGTTGCTCTCCCGCCTCCCTCGTCGCGCGTCGCCCCGCCCGCGCTTCTCATGGATCTCCTCTCCTTCTCCGATCTGATCGTCGCGGTCGAGCAGCCGCCGCGTCCGACGGCGCTGCCGCCGGTGCTGCTCCTCCCGGGGCTCAACGCGGGCGCGTGGGTATTCGAGAATTATCAACGTTTTCTGCTGAGGCAGGGATATACCACCTACGCGCTGAACTTTCGTGGTCACTACGGTAGCCGGCCGGTGCCCGACATCGGTCGTGTGCCCTTTGCCGCGTACGTCGAGGATGCGCTCGAGGTCGCCCGGGCGATCGCCAGCGAGCATACGACCGCTGTACCGGTGGGCCCGCCGCCAGTAGCCGACGCCGAGCAGCCTTCGGCGCTGCCGGTGGTGATCGGCCACTCGTTAGGTGGCTTGGTCGCGCAACGTCTGGCCGAAGAGCAGGTCGTTCGTGCGGCCGCGCTCGTATGCTCCGCGCCGCCGCGCGGCATTCCGCTCATGAGCTGGGAGCTGGTCCGCCGGCAGCCGCGGTATCTGCCGACCATCCTTTCCGGCCGACCGCTGCTCCCCAGGTTCGCGGATAACGCGGCGGTCGCGCTCAACAGGGTGGCCGCCGACCGGCGTGCCGCCGTCCAGAGCCGCTTCGTCGCCGACAGCGGACGGGCCGCCCGTGATGTACTGTTCGGCATACAGGTCGACGAGCGGAAAGTGCGCTGTCCGATGCTCGTCGTCTCCGCGTCCGAAGATCGATACGTTCCGCCGCGAATCGCCCGCCGAATTGCACGACGGTACAAGGCTCCCTTTCGCGAGTACTTCGGACACGGACACATGATGCCGATCGAGCCTGGATGGGAGACCCCCCTCAGGGAGATCGAGCACTGGATGGACCAGACGCTCGTACTTGGCAGGCACACGACTCCCGGTTCCATTCGTCTGCATGAGCTCGCTCGCCACCGTGGGCACACCGTTCGGCTCTCTTTCAGGGACGGACACGTGATCGTGGCGAAGGTCATCTCCGTGGACTTCGAAGAGCCGGCGGAGATCATTTACGAGGTGCATGCGGTGGTGGAAGTCGGCCCACCGCACCTCGCCGCGGTGCGTCCCGGACGCGTCGCAGCCGCTCCACTCGAGCAGTTGCGCGACTTTCTCGTCGTGGGCGCTGGCGGAGAGGCGCTCGAGTAGCGACTACGAGGCTCGGCCCAGGACGTACTCGTTGCACGGCGGATGCAGCGGCTCGACATACCGAGACTGTGGAACGGAGACCGGAGAAGCCGCGTTGATCGAACATCCTGCAAGCGTAAGGAGAACACATGACCGCTACGCATACTTCGTCGACCGACAAGACGGTCGCGCAGAAGGGCTACGCCCACCCCGAGACGCTGGTGACCACGCAATGGCTCGCCGAGCACCTCGACCACCCGTCACTTCGAATCATCGAGAGCGACGAAGACATTCTGCTCTACGACACGGGACACATCCCCGGCGCGCAGAAGGTCGATTGGCACGCCGACCTTAACGATCCGCTCACGCGCGATTACATCAGTCGCGAGGGATTCGAGCATCTGCTCAGGCGCAAGGGGATCGACGAATCGACGACGGTAATCTTCTACGGCGACAAGAACAACTGGTGGGCAACCTACGCGTTCTGGGTATTCCAGTTGTTCGGCTTCACCAACGCCCGAATTCTGGACGGTGGACGAATGAAGTGGGAGCAGGAGGGCCGCCCGATGACTACCGAAGTGCCGAAGTTTCCAACCTCGAGCTACGAGGCTCCCGAGCGCGACGACGCGAAGATCCGGGCGTTTCGCGACGAAGCGCTGGCGCACATGAAGGCGCGAAAGCCAATGGTCGATGTCCGGTCGCCTGACGAATTCTCTGGCAAGAAGACGCACATGGCCGAGTACCCGCAGGAAGGGGTTCTACGCGGCGGGCACATCCCCGGGGCGAAGAACGTACCGTGGGCCCGCGCGGCGAACCCCGACGGCTCATTCAAGCCGGCGGATGAGCTGCGTGCCATTTACGAGGGTGAGTGCGGCTTCTCATCAGATCAGGACATAGTCGCCTACTGCCGCATCGGCGAACGCTCATCGCATACGTGGTTCGTCCTGCGCTACCTGCTCGGTTACCCGAGCGTGCGGAACTACGACGGAAGCTGGACGGAGTGGGGAAACTCCGTGCGCATGCCTATCGAGCGATGAGCGACACGAGCTCCGTCGAGCCGCCTGCACCACGCCTGCCCAATCGAGTGATCGTTGCGTGGCGAGGAGAGGAGGAGTTCGAGGCGGGACGGCCAGGCGGGCCAATGGGGCAAATCGATGGCCACGGCAAGGTTGCGCAGGGTCCGGTCGATTGGCTGTTGAGCGCGCTTGGCGCCTGCACGGCAATAGACGTCGTGGAGATTCTCGCAAAGCGGCGCACACCGGTCGAGACGCTCGAGATCGAGGTGATTGGCCATCGCGTGGACGGGACGCCGAGGAGACTCCGCCAGGTCATGCTGCGGTACAGAATCGGCGGTGCCGGAATAGAGCGCGTTCACGCCGAGCGTGCGGTTTCGCTGGCGGTCACCAAGTACTGCTCGGTGCGCGACTCCCTGCGCGAGGACGTGGTTGTCGAGTGGGAAATAGTACTCGACCGCAGCTCCGCCTAGCCTACCGCACCAGGCGCACGTCCGAACATCTCAGTACGACAGCGCAAGGCAGAGAACAGTTCAGCCGAGAGCAGGCCGTGCGTCTATCGTGCCCAGGGCAACATCGCCGGCCTCGAGCCGCGGCGACCGATTCCCATAACCTCTTCCAACACCAGCTAAGCCCTGCCAGGCGGCGTAGGTCAGCGCGGCGTTAGCCTCACCACGGACGCTGTTAAGTCGAAGGGATTTGAGTTTCCTCACCGAAGATCTTATCCTCTGAAACCATGGTTCGCTCCGCTTCCTTCTGCGTGCGTTCCGCCTTCGCGATAACACCTCCTTAGGCCATATGCTCGATGGCCATTCGGTCGATTCTCTCCGTAGAGTGGATTTCCTCCATATTGAACTGATCCGCGGCAAAGATCTCGATTCAGAGTTCCTTCGTTTGCGGATCGATTGGCCGGCGTACGACCCGAGATGAGCAGCACGGACATACCGATCCACATGACCAATCGAAACGCAGAAATCGACGCCGCCCTCGACCCCGTGCACGAACCGTATACACCTGCAGTCGCCGGCGCTACGACAGCCCAGCGACTCCTTGCGCTTCTGTTCATGGGGTTGGGGGGTGCCGCTTTGGCGCTGGCGATTGGCGCGGACTTCGTAAGCGGCGCTGAGACCGTTTCCCAGACGTTCGGCTTTCTGCAGACCGTCGCCTCCGTAGCCGGGCTGAGCGGGATCTTCTGGGGTGTGGACCTGTGGTCGCCCGAGGGCACGTCCGCGCTGCGCGATTGGCGATCAGCCTTGCGTCGCGTCACGGCTCTTCAGGTCGTGACCACAGCGTTCGTTATTGCCGAGGTGTGGCTCGTTATGCTGGCGATCCGGGAGTTCCTCATCGCGAGCCCGGCGTTCTACTCTACCCTCGCGCGCCTAACTTTCGCCGGGTTCCTGGCGCATCACTTCTTGCCGATGCGAAGAAGGCTGGCCTTCTTCGCGGCACTCTCGCTCGTAGGCGTATATGCTGTCTTCGGATTCGCGGATGCCGCGTGGCTCGCCGGAG